>CBRGOK010000005.1:0-25318 GCA_967798035.1 uncultured bacterium | reverse complement strand
AACACGAACATGGCCCGCGGCAAGATCGTCGGGCAGTACGTCAACTCGATCCTCGCGAAGCGGGAGGCGGTGGACGGGGGGTACGACGAGTGCATCCTCCTCGACCACCAGGGGTGGGTCGCGGAGGGGTCGGGGGAGAACATCTTCGTCGTGCGCGAGGGGAAGATCCTGACCCCCCCCCTCTCCTCGCCGATCCTCGCCGGGGTGACCCGGGACACGATCATCCGGCTCGCGAAGGACGAGGGGTACGAGCTCCACCAGTGCAACGTCCCGCGGGACGAGCTCTACACGTCGGACGAGGTCTTCCTCACCGGCACGGCCGCGGAGGTGACCCCCGTCCGCGAGGTCGACGACCGCCCGGTCGGGACGGGCCGGCCCGGCGCCATCACCCGCCGGCTCCAGAAGCTCTACCGGGACGTCGTCCGCGGGAAGGAGCCGCGGTACGCCGAATGGCTGACGCCGGTCGAGGGAGGCGCCGGCCAGTGAGGCGGAGGGGGGAGGCATGCTGACGCGCTCGACCGCCTCGGTCCTCGCGCCGGCCCTCCTCACTCTGCCGACGCTCGCCCTCCTGCTGGCGCTCGCCTTTCCGGGAAGGTCCCCCCTCAAGGTCGCCCGCGTCGCCCTCGCGCGCCTGGCGAAGGAGCGGGGCCTGCGGCTCCTCGTCGCCGGGATGGCCGCCGTGATCGGGGCCAACATCCTCCTCACCGCGATGGACGGCCGCTTCACGGCCGTCGTCGGCCGGGACTTCGCCGCGGACCTCCACCGGATCGAGGGGGACGTCGTCGCGGGGCTCCAGCGCGCGCTGGGCCATCCCCTCCTCACCGCGCTCTTCTCCTGGATCTACGTCCTCGTCTACCCCCTGCTGGTCGTCGCCTCCCTCCTCGTCTACGCGGCGCGCGGGGACGGGGAGAGGCTGCGGGCCCTCGGGGCGGCCTACTTCGCGAACTACGTCCTGATCCAGCCCTTCTATCTCTTCTTCCCGGTGACGGAGCCCGCCTACGTCGCCCACTCCGGGGTCGTGAACGGGATCGAGACGATCCTCCCCGGGTTCATGGACGGCTACCGGCTGACGAGCGGCCTCGACAACTGCTTCCCCTCCCTCCACACCTCCCTCTCCCTCTCCGTCGCCCTCGTCGCCGCCTCCTCCCCCTACCGGGCCTGGCGGCTCCTCGCCGGCGGCCTCGCCGCGGCGACCGCGATCTCGACGGTCTACCTGGGCATCCACTGGATGGCCGACCTCATCGCCGGGGTCGTCTTCGGCTGGGCCTGCTGGTGGATCGGCGAGGCGCTCCACGGCCTGCGCTCGGCGACGAGAGAGGCCCGGGCAGAAGGCCAGCCCGCGCGGCTGCTATCCCGGCGCTAGGCGGCGGGGGCCCGTCCCCGCGGGGGGGATCCCCCCGGGCCGCTTCCCGCGGCCGCCCAGCGTCGCCGCGAGATCGAGCGCCGCGTGCATCCCGGATGCATCCGCGGTCCCCTGCCCCGCGATGTCGAAGGCCGCCCCATGGATCACCCCGACCCGGAGGATCGGCAGCCCGACGAGGACGGTCGCCGCCCGCCGGAAACCCAGCGTCTTCACCGCGATCAGCCCCTGGTCGTGGAGGAGCGCGACGACGAGGTCGAATTCCCCTTCAGCGGCACGGGCGAAGACCGAATCGGCGGAGTGCGGGCCCGACACGGGGAGCCCCCGCGCGCGGGCGCGCTCGACCGCCGGCGCGAGGACCTCCCTCTCCTCCGACCCGAACATCCCCCCCTCTGAGGCGTGGGGGTTGAGCGCCGCGAGGGCGACCTTCCCCTCCCGGACGCCGAAGAGCCGGAGCGCCTCGGCGGCGAGGTCGAGCGCTTCCCCCACCTTCTCGACCGTCAATTCCTCGATGGCGGACCGCAGGCTCGCGTGGCCCGTCGCGAGGAGGACGCGCAGCCGCTCGACGCAGGCGACCATGGCGACGCGAGGCCTCCCGCATACCCGGGCGAGGATCCCGGTCTGGTCGTGCTCGCGGACCCCTCCGGCCTGCAGCGCCTCCTTGTGGACGGGCCCGGTCACGAGAGCGTCTCCCATCCCCTCGAGGGCGAGGCGAGCCGCCCGTTCGAGCCACGCCGCCGCCGCCGCGCCGCACGCCCCGTCCACGACGCCCGGCCGCGGGGGAGGCGAGGGGGGGCAACCCTCCTCGAACACCTCGATCCGACCGGGCTTCCCCTGGGCGCGACGAGGATCGTCGACCGGGACGAGGCCGACGGGAATCGAGAAGCGGTCCCGCGCGTCCTCCAGAGCGCCGCTCCCCCCGACGACGAGGACCCGGTACGGAGGCGCCTCGTCCCGAGGGGCGAGGGCCTTGAGGACGACCTCGGGGCCGATCCCGTTCGGGTCTCCGGGAGTGACGAGGAGGAGCGGCCGCTCCACGGCCCTATTCTCCGAAGCGCCGGGCCGGAAAACGAGGAGGGCGGGACGTTCGCCCCGCCCTCCGTCGCGGAATGCTGACCCTACTGCGGTACCCCGCGCCTCACCGGGTCCAGACGACCTCCGCCTTGCCGTGCTTCGAGACGAGGATGATCCCCGCCACGCCGTCGGCGGTCCCGCCCGGCAGGTCCACGCGGACGGCGCGGGCGCCGCGAGGGACGAGGATCGTCGGGCCGACGGGCTGGCCGTTCGGACCGAGGAGGCGGACCGTCCCCCCCTTCGGGGTCGGGAAGGAGACCGAGACCCCGGGGAGCGTGGGATTGATCGGCGGGAGGTCCGGGCCGCCCGGCCGCGTCACGATCGGGAGGCTTCCGACGGGGCGGTCGTCCTCGCCGGAGTCGGTGCCCACCGGACCGTCGGGCGGGAGGGCGAGGACCGGGGTCGCCAGCACCAGGAGGAAGGCGAACCACCGCAGGAGGCGGAGGGGGAACGGGGAGGACTTCATGCGAGCACCTGTCAGGCAGCGAACACGGCCCCGCAGGCCCGCTCGAGCCGGGCGCGGAACTCGGGCTTGCGATCGAGGAGCGAACGGAACCGGGGAGCGGCCTCGAGGAACCCCCGGACGCGGGGGGCGCTCTCGGGGTAGCGCTCGCCCAGGGTGCGGAAGGCCTCGACGCACGCCTCGAGCTTCCCGAGGCGCGCGAGGACCAGGCCGAGGTTGTAGTGGACGAAGAAGAACCGCCGGTCGCGGCGGGCGGCCCCGCTCGCGATGACCCACCGGTAGGCGACCGCGGCGCGGCGGAAATCGCCGCGCTCGTGCCAGACCTGGCCGAGCTGCACGGCCGCGTGGGCGCGGTTGGCGAGCCGGCGCGCGGTGCGGAAGACCCGGCGGTACTCCGACTCCGCCCCGGCGAGGTCTCCGCCCGCCTGCCGCCAGAAGCCGAGGTAGAGCCGTGCCTCGGCGAAGTTCGGCTTCACGATCAGGGCCTCGCCGAGGAGCGCGCGCGCCTTCTCGAGGTTGTCCTCGACGCGCTCGAGCTTTCCGTTGAGGAGCGCCCGGGCCTCGACCCAGTCCGCCCCCTCTCCCGCCCCGCGGCGGCAGACGCCGCTCACCCAGCGGTAGCCGCGCGCCTTGTAGGCGGCGGGGGGGACCGGCTCCTCGAAGACCTCGACCATGTACTTGCGGTCGACCGCGAGGAGGACGTAGGCCTTGCCGAGACGGTAGAGGACCGCCGCGAGGCGCCGCAGGTTCTCGCGCGCGAGGGCGTGGGCGAAGACCCCGGAGGAGTCGAGCTCGTGGATCTTGCCGAGGAGACGGCCCGTGTCGGCGAGTCCTCGGTGGAGCTCGACCTGGCCGCGGATCGCGTCGAAGAAGAGCCGGCAGCGGTCGCAGACCTCGAGGTGCACGAGCGCGCGGCGGACGGCCCGCTCGTCCTCCAGCTCCCGGTCGACGATGCAGGAGAGATCGAGCTGGAACGGCAGGCAGGGGTCGGTGGTGAACGGACTCTTCATCCCATCCTCTCCTCTCCCATCCCGGGAGGGCCCCCCTCGACGGGGACGGCGCAGAGCGCCACCTCGAGGGAGCGGAAGATCTTCTTGCGGGCGCGGAAGATGACCATCTTCAGGTTCTCGAGGCGCAGGCCGATCTCCTCGGCCGCGTGGCGGTAGGAGACCCCCTTCACCTCGACGAGATAGAGCGCCCGGCGCTCGCGCGGGGCGAGCCGGCGGTAGGCGCGGAGGTAGTGGAGGAGGCAGACGAGGTAGGCGAACGTGCAGGCCCGCTCGCTCTCCCGCACGATCGCCTCCCGCTCCGGGCCGACGTCGGGCCGGTCCGGGCGCTCGGCGATCTCCTCCTCGGCCTGCTCGAAGCGGGCGGTGCGGGAGCGGGACCGCCACTGCTTGAGGATCGTGTTCTTCACGATCCGGTGGGTCCAGTGCCGGAAGGCGTCCTCGCGGTCGGGGTGGAAGCGGTGCGGGTAGCGGAAGATGTTGAAGAAGACCTCGTGGAGGACGTCGCCGGGGTCGAGCGGAAGGTCGATCCGGCGCAGCCGCTGGACGATCGAGGCGAGGAAGGGGCGGCCGTTCAGCTCGTAGAGGAGGGAGAACGCCGCGCCGCTCCCCGTCGTCCGAAAGACGTCCATGAGAACCGTGTCGAGGAAGTCCCGGACCGCGTCGAGGCCATCCCGCTCGAGCCGGGCGCGCGCCTCCGCGAGGGGGCGGACGCCCGTCGCGCGTTCGATGTCCTCAAGCCGGCGGAGCAGCTCCGCCTTCTCGGGGGCCGGAAGCACGAGGCCGTCCATCGGAACGGGGGCTCGAATTCGAGCCTCGCACCGCCCAAGATACCCCTCCTCCGGGGAGATGTAACCCCTCCCCCCGCCGGGGCTCCCCGAGGGGGATCGCCGCCCGCCCGCCTCCTTGGCCACCCGAGCCGAACGGATCGAAAACGCCGCGCTCGAGGAGGGCTTCGACCTCGCCTCCCTCGGGCCGGCGGGCCCTCCCCCCGATGGCCCCGCCTTCGAGGACTGGCTCGCCAAGGGGCGGGACGCCGAGGGGATAGGCTACCTCCGGCGCAACCGGGAGAGGCTCCTCGACCCCCGCCGGCTCCTCGAGGGCGCCCGGAGCATCCTCTCCCTCGCCGTCAACCACGCCCGCGGGCCGGGGGGCTTCCGGGGGGCGGGTCGGGTCGCCCGCTACGCCCTCGGACGGGACTACCACCGCGTCCTCGGGAAGATGCTGCGCCGCCTCCTCTCGAGGCTGCGCCGGGAGGGGCTCGTCCGGCGCGCCCGCCCGGTCGTCGACGCCGGCCCGGTCCTCGAACGCTCGCACGCGGCGCGGGCCGGGATCGGGTTCCCGAGCAAGAGCGCGAACCTCCTCCACCCCCGCTTCGGGCCCTGGACGTTCCTCGCCGAGCTCGTCACGGATGCCGAACCCGGGGAGGCCGGGAGGAGGGTGGCGGGGACCTGCGGGACTTGCACCCGCTGCATCGAGGCCTGCCCGACCGGGGCGATCGTCGAGCCCTTCGTCGTCGACGCCAACCGCTGCCTCTCCTACCACACGATCGAGAACCGGGGCGCGATCCCGGAGGGGATCCGCCCTCTCCTCGGGGACTGGGTCTTCGGGTGCGACGTCTGCAGCGAGGTCTGCCCCTTCGGGTGGAAGGCGCCGGAGGGAGGGGAGCGGTTCGGCCGCCACCCCTCCCTCGACCTCTCCCTCCCCCGGATCCTCGATCTCGACGAGGAGGCATTTGCGGAGACCTTCCGGGGAAGCCCGATGAAACGCCCCCGCCGGGCGGGGCTCCTCCGCAACGCCGCCGTCGTCCTCGGGAACCTTGGCGATCCGGCGGCCCGCCCATCCCTCGAGCGCGCCGCAGCCGACGCCGACCCCCTCGTCCGGGAGCATGCCGCGTGGGCGCTGCGGCGCCTCGGACGGCGCGGCGCGGATCTCCCCCCCTCGGCCCGCCCTAAGGGAGGATGATCCCGCCTCGGGAGACCCGTTCCCCCCCCTTCGTCCGCATCTCGGCGGCGAGGGTCCGGGGGTCGGTGACCTCGTCGAAGAAGGGCCGGAGCAGGTCGACGTAGCGGCGGGAGGAGCCGGCGTGGGACCGGACGTCCTCCGCCAGCTTGGCGACGATCCCGGCCCGCGCCCCGGCCCGCTTCTCCTGGTACGCGGCGAAGGGCCCCTTCGGGTCCCCGGCCGCCTCGACGAGGGCGCGCGCCAGCGGATGGGGTGGGACGGAGGCGACGACCACGGTCCCGAGGGCGGCCTGCAGCGCGTCGAGCGCTCCAGCGACCGTCGCCTCGTCGACCGCCTCGTGGACCCGCATCCACCGGTAGATCCGCTCCTCGACCTCCATGGCGAAGGCGAAGGTCTGCTCGTCGGGGAAGAGCCGGAGCCGGGCCCGGACGTAGTCGGAGCCCTTCTGGACGCCCCGCTCCTGGCGCCTTCCGGCCTGGTAGCGCTCCCCCCCGAGGTAGGGGCAGTCCTCCGGGCAGGCGATCTCCACCCGGCGGTGCTCCCCGCAGCAGGCGGCGCAGATCAGCCCCCCGAGGGCCGGACAGGTCCTCTTGCCGCGGGCCCGGTGACAGTAGCGACAGTCGGACAAGGCGGATCGGGGAGGATAGCGCCGGGCCCGGGAGGATGTCGCTTCTCCTCGACATCCGCCCCCCCCTGCGTCGAGCGCGTTGAACATTCCGGCGCGCGCGCGCGTCTACTCTCCGATGGCCTCCTCCGGGCGGAACGCCAACGGACGTTTCGTCTTGCGCTCGCCGGGGCCTCCTCCCATCCGCCCGGGGCAACCCCTTTGCTCCAGCACGCAGCGAAGGAGACCGGCGCCGGGAGGCCCGATCGTGGTCGACAGCATCGATTTCTACGGCGAGAAGAAGTGGTGCAGGAAGTGCGGGAAGCACGTCCGCTACTTGATGAGCATCAGCCACTCGTACTGCGTCCAGTGCGGGTCGGTCGTCACCCTCTTCTCGAAGGACGCATGGCGCAAGTTCAACAAGCAGCTCGACGCGATCAAGGAAGCGCGGCACGGTAACGGCCGCCAGTAGCGCGCCCCTCATCCCCCCCGCTCGAGGCGCGCGAGGAGGGCTCGGGCCTCGACGTCCCCGGGGACGATCTCGAGGTGGCGGCGCAGCGACTCCCGGGCCTCCGGGACCCTCCCCATCCGCGCCCGGGCGACGCCGAGGTTGAAGTGGGCGTGGGGGTGCCCCGGTTGGATCGAGACGGCGTCGAGGAGGGCCGCCTCGACGCTCCCCAGGAAGAGTTCCCCCCCCGCATCGAAGAGCTTCGCGGCCTCCATCCGGGAGGCGGCGTCCCCGCGGGCGAGGAGATCCTCCAGGCGCCGGAGGTCCTCCTCCGGCAGGACGGCGTACTCCCGCGCCCACGGCGGCGAGCCCTGCGCCGCGCCGTACTCCGTGAAGGGGAGGGGAACCTCCTCCCTCCCGAGCCTCTCGCGCGCCCGCCGTTCGTTCTCCGTCCCCGCCCGGACGAAGACCGCCGCCTGGAGGTCCCGGTAGACGAGGACCCACTCCGGCCCGAAGCATCCGCCCGGCGGGCACCAGGCCCGGTCGAAGATCGTGATCCCGATCTCCCGCCGGGTGACCACCTCGCGGGCCCGATCCGGCGCCTTCCGCCAGTCCCTCAACGCGAACCCGTCCCGGAAGACGCTCTCGCCGTACTCGAACATCCGCCCGTCGACGAAGACCGGCAGACGCGGGCCGAGGGCGTGGATCAGGTAGCCGCCCCAGCCGTAAAAGTTGAAGAGGTTCCCCTCGAGGCCCGCCTCGCGGACGAACCGCGCCGCCGCGAGGGGGACCGATCGAGGGTCGACCGGCTCCCGGAAGTACGACCCCTCCGTCATCGTCGACGGCATCCGGGCGACCGACGGGTGAACCCTCAGGAAGGAGGCCATCCCGACGGCGCCCGCGAGAGCGGCCCAGGAGAGGGGTCGGGCGAGCCTCGGCTCCCTCGCGCCGGCCAGCGCTTTCCCCGCCCGGAGCGCGAAGTCGAGGGCGAAGTAGCCGAGCCAGAGGAACTTCATCGCGCGGAAGGCGAGCGCGCCCGATCCGGCGAGGAGGAGCCAGCGTGCGGGGGGACCGCGAGGAGCGCCCTTCTCGGACCGAGCCGGAGGAGGAGCGCGAGCCCGAGTCCCGCGGCGCCGGCGAACGCCGCGAGCGCGGCGACCCTCGCGGGGAACGCCACCGAGCCTCTCGTCGCATCCAGGGTGAAGGGGAACCACTCCGTCACCCACCTCTTGCCGAAGGCGCTCGCTTCCAGGGCGTAGCGGTGGATCGCGATCCCCTGCGGATGGACCGCCGAGGCGAAGACCGCCCCCGCCGCGAACCCGACGAGGGCACGGCTCGGGATCCTTCCCGTCTCGTCCGATCGGACGAGACGGCGCCGCAGCCACTCCCCGCCCGCGACCGCCCCCGCGAAGAGCGGGAGGAGGAGTCCGGCTCCGTGGAGGTTGACGGCGAGGACGACGCACCCGAGGGCCGCCGCCCACCCGGCCTTCGTCCGGGGCGCGCCGCCGTCCCCGACCCCCCGATCGAGGAGGAGCAGCAGGAGGATCGTGAACAGCTGCGGCCGGATCTCGAGGACGTCGAAGAGGAGGACGAGGAACGCCGCCAGCCCGAGGGGCGCGAGCGGCTCCCACGCCTTCCGGAACCGCGCGAAGGCGAGCGCCGCGAGCGCCGCCGCGATCGCGCCGGCGAAGACCCGCACGCCGCCGAGCCCGGCGGCGCGCTCGACGGCGGCGAAGAGGACCTCCGCCCCCCACTCCTGCAGGGTCCACGGCGTCCCCTCCGGGACCGAGTGGGCGAAGAGGAAGGTCTCCGGCAGCCTCCCGTGCCCGAGGATCCAGCGCCCCGTCTCGAGGTGCCACCAGAAGTCCCAGCTCGCGATCGGCCGTGCGGCGAAGAGGGCGGCGAGAAGGGCGAGGAGGACCCCCGCCGCGAGCGCGCCCCGCCTCAGGGCTTCCCCTCGCGGAACTGGGTCGAGCGGAACTCCTCGAAGAGGGGGCGCAGCTTCCCGCGCTGGATCTTCCCGGTCGAGGTGAAGGGGAGGTCGCGCGAGAACCGGACGACCTTCGGCCGCTTCATGAACGGGAGCGCCGCGCAGGCGCGGATCACCTCCTCCTCCGTCACCTTCGCCCCCTCCTCCGTCTCGATCACCGCGCCGACCTCCTCGCCGTAGGCGTCGTTCTCGAACCCGACGGCCACGCCGCGGCGGACGCCCGGCACGCGGTTCAGCACCTCGTCGATCTCGAGGGGGGAGAACTTCACCCCGCCGCGCGCGATCAGCTCCTTGATCCTCCCCGTGATGAAGAAGTACTCGCGCCCGTCCTCCCCCCGCTCGAGGAACCCCGCGTCCCCCGACCGGAACCAGCCGTGGGCGAAGGTCTTCGCGTTCGCCTCGGGGTTCCGGTCGTAGGCGACCATCACGTTGTGGCCCCGGATCACGATCTCCCCGCGCTTCCCCGGCTCGAGGGCCCGGCCCCCCTCGTCGTGGATCGCCATCTCGTTCGGCTCGATAGGAACCCCGATCGAGGGGAAGCCGAGGTCCCGCATCCACCTCCGGTGGGCCCCGTCCGCCAGATCGACCGGCAGGAAGCAGGAGTAGCAGGTCGTCTCCGAGAGGCCGTAGCCGTGGACGATCCGGAGTCCGAAGCGGTCCTCGAACCGCGACGCCAGGTCCACCGTCAGCGGGCCCGCCCCGCAGATGAAGTGGCGGAAGCCCGCGGCCTTCGCCGGAGCCGGATCCTCCCCCTTCTCGAGGAGGAAGTGGAGGAGCGTCGGGACGACGCTCACGATCCCGACCTTCTCCTCCGCGACGCGCTTCCAGAATCCTCCCGCCGAGAACTTCCGATTCAGCACGACCGTCCCCCCCGCGTGGAGCGGCGTCATCAGCGTGACGACCGTCCCGTTCACGTGGTGGATGGGAAGAACGCACATCATCCGGTCCCCGGGCCCCACCCGGTGCCACTCGGCGATCGCGCGCGCGTCGGCGAGGAGGTTGTAGTGGGTGAGGACGACGCCCTTCGGGATCCCGGTCGTCCCCGAGGTGTAGACGAGGAGGGCCTCGTCGTCGGGGCCGACCGCGGGATCCACCGCCGCGGCCGGCCCGGTCCCCTTCCCTTCCCCCTCGCTCCGGAGGATCGGGCGCGACCCCGCGCAGGCCTTCGCCTTCTCGAGGACCTCGACGCGCGCGACCATCCCCTTCGCACCGGACTGATCGAGGATCTGGCGCACGCGGTCGTCGGACTCCTCCACGTTGATCGGGACGACCGTCGCGCCGAGAGAGAGCACGCCGAAGTAGTAGAGGACCGTCTCCGGGTGGTTGAACATCAGCGTCGCCACGCGGTCCCCCCGGCGGATCCCGATCTCCCGCGCGAGCCGACCTGCCGCGACTCCCACGCGCTCGAGGAGGGCGGAGTAGGTCCACTCCGAGCGCCTCCCCTCCGCGTCGGCGTAGACGAGGAAGGGCTGCTCCGGGCGCTCCCCCGCCCGCTTCGCGATCAGCTCGGGGACCGACCTCGCGGCAATCCGGTAGTCCCCGTGCTTCTCCCCTCCCCGCGCACGCGCGGCGCGGATCTTCTCCGCCGTCTCGCGGTCGGCGTGGCGCTCGAGCATGACGCCGAGAATCTAGGGAGCGCTCCCTCCCGCGCGCAATCGCGCGCGCTCCGGGTACCATCCGCGCGTGGCCCTCGGCCTACCCCCCTTCGTCCCCGGATTCCCCGGCGAGGGCCCGCCGGCCGGCATCCGCATAGCCACGAGGCTCCCCATGGAGTGCCCGTCCTGTCCCCTCTGCAAGGAGGGGAAGCTCCTCCCATTCTTCGGCGAGTCGGGCGAGACGTCGGCGTGGGTCTGCTGCGCCCCGAAGTGCGCCTACTTCGTCTCGAACAACCAGACCCTCACCTTCCAGAAGGGGGTCGCGCGCGCCACTCCGAAGGAGGAGGAGGGGACGCGCTACGTCGAGTTCGACTTCGAGGAGCCGGAGTAGCGGCGAGGGGCCCGCGGTCCCCTACCGCGGCGCCTGGCCCGTGAGCTTGTGGTAGGCGTCCGCGGCGCGGTACATCGCGTCGAACTCCCCGCGCGCGCGGTGGAATCGGAACGCGCGCTCGAACACGGCCGGCGCCTCGGGAAAGAGGGTCCCGGCCTCCTCGAGAGCCTTCCGCGCCTCCTCGACCCGGCCGCGCGCCTCGAGGAAGTCGATGAGGGAAAGCCGGGGCGAGGGGTCGTGCGTCGTGCGCGCGATCGCCTTGCGGAGGGTCCTCTCCGCGCCCTCGTGGTCCCCGATGGCCGAGAGGTGGGTCGCGAGCCTCGTCGTCGCCTCCATGTCGTCCGGACTGGCCCGCAGCCGCGCCCGGAGCGCCTCGATCTCCTGCTGGTGCTCGTTGAGGAGCCTGTGCCGCCCCCGCTCCTCCTCCGCGCGGACGGAGTCCCCGCTCGCCGCGAACGCCCGCGCGAGAGCGTAGGCGACCTCGGGGGAGAAGGGATCCTCGGCCTTCGCCTGCTGCAGCTCGAGGACGGCCCCCTGCGCGTCGCCCCGCGAGAGGAGGATCTCCCCGAGGAAGCGGCGCGCGTCGGCGAGGGCGGGCTCGCCCGGCTTCGCCCGCTTCGCGACCTCCCGGAAGAGGGGCTCCGCCGAGGCGTCGTCCCCCTTCTTGTGGAGCGTGAGGGCGAGCCCGCGCTTCGCCTCCAGCTTCTCGGGATCGAGGCGGTCGGGACCTCCGCCGAGGACCTTCCGGAACCAGGCCTCCGCCCTCTCGAAGTCGCCGAGCTCGTGGTAGGCGGTCCCGATCCAGGGGCAGGAGCCGACGGCGCGGGGCTCGAGCGCGAGGTAGCGCTCGAAGGAGCGCGCGCAGTCCTGGAACCGCCGCACGCGGAGGTAGAGCGCGCCGAGCATCCGGTGGACCTCCGGCGTCTCGGGGGAGAGGAGGAAGGCCTCCTTCAGGGCCGCCTCCGCCTCGGGGAAGTTCTCCCGCGCGTAGGTGGCCCGGGCGCGCTGGAGGATCTCCCGGAGCTCGCCCGTCGGTCGGCTCGAGGGCGCTGAGGCGGGCCGCGACTGGGCCTTCGACCCCTCCCCGCATCCGAGGACGAGCAGCGCGAGCAGGACGGACTTCACTCCCCCTTCCCTCCCTTCGGCTCGACGCGGAGGCCGCTCCCTTCGACAGCGAGGAGGCGCGCGCCCGCCGCGACCCCCTCGATCCGTTCCGTCCCCCCCGAGGGCCAGAGGACCTCGACCGACTCGGCGCGCTCCGCCTTGCCGAGCCCGAAGTGGACCCGCGGATCGTTCGAGGACTGGAACGAGTAGCCGGCGCGCGCGAAGCGAACCTGCTTGCGGCCCCCCGCCTCGACCGTCACCTTCGCGGCGAAGCCGTCGCGGTTCGACCGGGTCCCGCGGAGCCGGACGACGAGGACGGCCTTGCCGGCCGGCTCGCAGCGGAAAAGCTCCGCCGTCCCTCCGAGGACGGAGACGAACCCGTCGAGGTCCCCGTCCTCGTCGAAGTCGCCGAAGGCGACCGCCCGACGGTGGGCGGGAACGAGGGGGTCGCGACCGCAGGCGGAGCCGACCTCGCGGAACCTCCCCCGCCCGTCGTTCTCGTAGATCTGCATCGGCTGGGCGTACGCCGAGTCGGTCCCGGGGAGGTCGGCCTGCGGGTAGACGTGTCCGTTGGCGGTGATCACGTCGAGGTCGCCGTCGAGATCGAGGTCGAGGAAGGCGGTCCCCCACCCGAGGAGGGGGAGGCTCGGGCCGCCGAGGCCCGCGGGGAACGCATCGTCGGAGAAGAGGCCGCGGCCCAGGTTGCGGTAGAAGGAGTTCGGCTCGCCGGAGAAGTTCGTCACGAGGAGGTCCTCGAGGCCGTTCCCGTCGGCGTCCCCGACCGCGATCCCCATCCCGGCCTGCTCCCGCCCCTGGCTCGAGAGGGAGACGCCGGCGAGGAAGCCCGCCTCGGCGAAGACGCCGTCCCCGCGGTTCACGAAGAGGAAGTTCGGCGTCGAGTCGTTCGCGACGTAGAGGTCGGGGTCCCCGTCCCCCTCGGCGTCGAAGGCGACCGCGCCGAGGCCGTAGCCGGGGGTCGGGACGCGGAGGCCCGCCGGCGCCGACGCCTCGACGAAGCGCCCCTCTCCCTCGTTCCGGTAGTAGGCGTGGATCTGGGGAGGGAGGCCCTGGGGACCGCACATCACGGGGTGGCCCTTCCACTGGCATGTGCCCCCCGGCCCCTTCGGATGGGCGAGGTCGAACTCGAGGTAGTTCGCGACGTAGAGGTCGAGATCCCCGTCGAGGTCGGCGTCGAGGAAGACGGCGGACGTCCCCCAGCGCGGGTCGGCGACGCCGGCGCTCTCGGAGCACTCGGCGAAGCGGCCGTTCCCGAGGTTCCGGAAGAGGCGATCGGGGCCGAACTCGCTGACGAAGACGTCCGGGTCGCCGTCCCCGTCGATGTCCCCGACGGCCACCCCGCAGCCGAAGCGCGAGGAGGCGACGCCGGCCTCGGCCGTGACGTCGGCGAAGCGGCCCCCGTCGTTGCGGAAGAGGCGGTTCCCCTCGCCCGGCCTGTCCTCGCGAAGCGCCTCGAGGGTCGAGCCGTTCGCGACCCAGAGGTCGAGATCCCCGTCGAGGTCGTAGTCGAGCCAGGCCGCGCCCGAGCCGTTCACCTCGAGGATGTGGTCCTTCTTCGCGGAGCCGCCGACGTTGCGCACGGCGAGGCCCACGTCGCCGGCGACGTTCCGGAGCGTCGCGGGGGCGGACGGGACGGGCTCCTGGCCGGCCGCAGCGAGGGCGAGGAGGACGGGGAGGGACGGAGTCCGGAGGTTCAAGAGCGGAACGAGGATAACCCGCGCCCCGGCCTAGAATCCGCTCCGCGTCGAGGCCGCCGCTCCTTGTCCCCGCGCGAACGACTCGTCCGCTGCCGCCTCTACCTCCTCTTCACGCGTTCCCTCTGCCGGGGCGAGCCGCTCGCGACGCTCGACGCCGCGATCCGGGGGGGGGTGGACGCTGTTCAGGTCCGGGAGAAGGAGGCGACCTCGCGCGAGCTGCTCGAGTGGTCGAAGCGCGTCCGCGACCATCTCGAAGGGCGCCCCGTTCTCTTCGTCGTGAACGACCGGTTCGACGTGGCGAGGCTCGCCGGGGCCGACGGGGTCCACCTCGGCCAGGAGGACTTGCCCTGCGAAGTCGTGCGCACGGCCGTCGGGGAGGATCTCCTGATCGGCGTCTCGACCCACGACCCCGGCCAGGCGCGCGCCGCGGCGAAGGCGGGGGCGGACTACCTCGGCTTCGGGCCGATCTTTCCGACGTCGACGAAGGGGGTCTCGAAGGGGCTCGGCCCCGGCGCGCTCGGCCCCGTCCTCGGGGAGGTCGCCGTCCCGGTCTTCCCGATCGGCGGGATCGACGCCTACAACGCGGGAGCGCTCGCTTTCGCCGGGCGAGTCGCCGTCTCCTCCTCGATCCTCGGCGCCGCGGATCCGGAAGGGTCGGCCAGGGCGATCCGGACGGCGCTCGGGGCCTGAGCCGACGGCACAATCTCCGCCGTGCGCGCCCTCCTCGGCCTCGTCCTCCTCGCCTTCCTCGTCGGGGGAGCGTTTCGGCTCTTCGTCGGCCGGGCCGAGGTCGGGACGATCGACGAGGAAGTCCACCTGCTCGGCTTGCCCGACCGGATCACCTTCGAGGGGCCCGCCGGATTCCGCGTCGCGTCCCACGCCCTGGGAGGGGAGGAGCGGGTCCTCGCGCCCCTCGTCCCCGACGCGACCCTCGAGGTCCGCGATCTCGAGGTCCTCCGGGGGGCCGAACTCTCCTTCGGCCTCGGCTCGCTGGAAGGCGGGTGGGCCGGGCGGGAGGCCTTCGACTTCGAAGTGCGCGCGGACGGCGCGCCGCTCCTCGAACGGCGGTTCCGCCGGGAGGATCTCGGCGCCGGATGGAAGGACCTGCGCCTGTCCCTCCCGCCGGGGACGAAGGCTCTGACCTTCCGCGCCCGGGCGCAGGCCCGAGCCTGGACCTTCCTCGAGGCGGTGCTCCTCGCCGATCCGGTGGTGCGCTCTCCCGGCCGGCGCGTCCGGGTCCCGCGGAACTCCCGGGGCCTCGTCGTCGTCCTCGCCGACACGCTCCGGGCCGATCGGCTCTCCTTCGCCGGCTATCGGTGGCAGACGACGCCGTGCCTCGACCGCTTCGCGGAACGGGCCGTCCGCTTCCGCAACGCCCTCTCCCCCACCTCGTGGACGAAGCCGGCCGTGGCGAGCCTCTTCACCGGCCTCTCCCCGCCGAGGCACGGGGCGACGACTCCCTTCGCCGCGCTCCCCCCCTCCCCCCCGGTCCTCGCGCAGGCCCTGCGGGAGGCGGGCTGGAGGACCGCGGCGTTCGTCGACAACCGCCTGATCTCCCTCCCCGAGTTCCGGTTCGACCGGGGCTTCCAATCCTTCCTCGCGGTGGACGCGCGGGCGCAGGGGATCTTCGACCTCGCCCTCGCCTGGATCGAGGCGAACGCCGCCGGGCCCTTCTTCGCCTACCTCCACCTCTTCGATCCGCACGAGCCCTACGATCCGCCGGAGCCGTTCCGACAGCGGTTCCTCGCGCAGGTCGCGCCCGAGGGGGTCCCCGCGGCGGTGCCCGCCGAGCTCGAGCGGCCGCTCTCCGCCGCCCTCTACGCGGGAGAGGTCGCCTACCTCGACGCCTCCTTCGGGCGGTTCCTCGAGCGGCTGCGGCGCATGGGGCTCGAGGAGCGGACGACGATCGCCTTCGTCTCGGACCACGGCGAGGAGTTCTGGGAGCACGGGGGAACCCTCCACGCCCACACGGTGTACGAGGAGCTCCTCCGCGTGCCGCTCCTCCTGCGGGGGAAGGACCTCGCGCCGGTCGACGTCGTGTAGCCGGTGACGATCGAGGACCTCTTCCCGACGCTCGCCCGTCTCGCCGGGGCCGCGGTTCCCGACGGTCTCGACGGCCAGGATCTCGGCCGCGCCATCCGGAGGGCGCTGCGGGCGGAGGCCGCGCCGGAGCGGGCCCTCTTCCACGAGACGGAGCACTTCCAGCGACGGGCGTTCGCCGTCCGCCGGGGAGGCTGGAAGTACCTCGAACAGGTCCGCCTCGACGGCGGTCTCGCGAGCGCCGAGCTCTACGACCTCTCCGCCGATCCGGGAGAGAAGACGAACCTCGTCGACCGGGAGAGGGGCCGAGCGGAGGCGCTCGCGAGGTTGCTCGCCGCCTACCGGGGCGCGACGGGCCGCGGGACCTGGCACCTCTCCTTCCGGGCGAGGGAGAAGGGAGTCGAGTTCTCCGGCCGGGTCGAGGCGAGGGGCGGATTCGAGGAGCCGCGGATCGAGTCGGGCGGGGCCGAGGGGGTCGCCCCCGAGCTGCGGCGCGAGGGGGACGCGCTCTCCTTCCGCATCCGGGCCGACGGCACCACGGCGGGGATCTCGTTCCGGACGCGCGATCCGGAGGCGCCCGTTCGCCTCCTTGCGGAGGCGGGAGGAGCACCGCTTCCCGGGGCGGCCATCCGCCTCGGGCCGGGGGACCGGCGCGCCGCCGGCCAACCCGTCGAGCTCGGCCTCGGGGCGTCCGACTCCGCCGACTTCCTCCTCGATCCCGCGCCGCGGCTCGACCCGGGCGAGGGGGTGGGCTGCCGGGCCTGGCGGTTCGCACCGCCGCAGGTACGAGTCGAGGACCTCCCGCCCGAGGAGGTCGCGCGCCTGAAGGCCCTCGGCTATCTCCGCTGAGCGGTCTTCACCGGACGAGCATCGCGTCGCCGTAGGAGTAGAAGCGGTAGCCCTTCTCGATCGCCTCCGCGTAGGCGGCGAGCACGCGCTCGCGCCCGGCGAAGGCGCAGACGAGGGCGAGGAGCGTGCTCCGCGGGAGGTGGAAGTTCGTCACGAGGGCGTCGACGACGCGGAAGCGGAACGGGGGGTGGATGAAGAGGTCGGTCCACCCCTCCCCCGGCCCGACCGTCCCGTCCTCGCGGGCGGCGGCCTCGAGCGCCCGGGTCGAGGTGGTTCCGACGGCGACGACCCGGCCGCGCCGCTTCCGCGTCTCCCGGATCGCGGCCGCCGTCCCTTCCTCGATCCGGAACCACTCGGGCTCGATCCGGTGGTCCCCGAGGTCCTCCGTCTTCACCGGCTTGAAGGTGCCCGGCCCGACATGGAGGGTCAGGCGGGCGATCCGGACGCCCCGGGCCTCGATCTCCGAGAGCAAGGATTCCGTGAAGTGGAGCCCCGCCGTCGGCGCGGCGATTGCGCCCGGGTGGCGAGCGTAGACGGTCTGGTAGCGCTCGAGGTCGAGGGTCCGGAGCGGATCCGGGCCCGCGGGGCGCGCGATGTAGGGGGGGAGAGGAGCCCGGCCGCAGCGATCGAGGACCGCCTCGAGGTCCCCGATCCCCGGGAACTCGATCCGGTGCTCGCCGGGGCCGAGGCGCCCCCCCGCCCGGCCGCGGAGCGCCCCTTCCTCGAATTCGATCTCCTCCCCCGGGCGCAATCCTCTCCGGGCCCGGACGAATGCCCGCCAGCCTCCGCCTTCCCCCCCCTCCACCGGAGCAATGAGAAGGACCTCGACGCGCCCCCCCGTCGGCCGCCGTCCCACGAGCCGGCGCGGCCGGACGCGGGTGTCGTTGAGGACGAGGAGGTCGCCGGGGGCCAGGCGGGAGGGGAGCGAGGAAAAACGGTCGTGTTCCAGGGATTCGCAAGTGCGGTCCAGGACGAGGAGCCGCGCCGCCTCGCGGCGCTCCGCGGGCACGGAGGCGATCCGCTCCGGCGGAAGTTCGTAGTCGAAATCGGAGGTGGACGGCGCCATCCTACGGGCCCGCTCGGAGCCTCCGTCGTTCGTTGACGCGAAGGGGGCCCTCCCGATAATGCCGCCCCGAATCCCGCAGCCGAAGGGCGCTCTCGCCCCACCCCCGATCCCTGGAGGAATGAACCGACGCTCATGAGTCTCCTCGAGAAGGCGGCTCTCGGGGCGTATTTCGGGACCCTGATCGTGCTCGCCGCCTACGGCGTGCACCGCTGCGTCCTCGTCTTCCTGTATCTGCGGCACAGGGACCGCCGCGCCGTCCCCCCCTCCGATCCGGCGACGTGGCCCAGGGTCACCGTCCAGCTCCCGGTCTACAACGAGCGCTACGTCATCGCCCGCCTGATCGACGCGGTCGCCTCCCTCGACTACCCCCGCGAGTCTCTCGAGATCCAGGTCCTCGACGACTCGACCGACGACACGGGGGAGATCGCCGCCGCGCGGGTCGAGGCGCTGCGGAAGGAGGGGGTGGACATCCACCATGTGCGGCGGTCGAACCGGCACGGCTTCAAGGCGGGGGCGCTCGCCGAGGGGCTCGCGCGGGCGCGCGGGGAACTCATCGCCGTCTTCGACGCCGACTTCGTCCCGCTGCGCGACTATCTGCGGCGGTCGATCCCCTACTTCTCGTCGCCGCAGGTGGGGGTCGTCCAGGCAAGGTGGGGGCACCTCAACCGCGACTACTCCCTCCTCACCCGCGCCCAGGCGATCCTCCTCGACGGCCACTTCGTCATCGAGCACGGCGCCCGCTTCCGCTCGGGGCGCTTCTTCAACTTCAACGGGACGGCGGGGGTGTGGCGGCGCGCCTGCATCGAGGACGCGGGGGGCTGGCAGTGCGACACCCTGACGGAGGACCTCGACCTCTCCTACCGCGCGCAGATGCGCGGGTGGAAGTTCGTCTTCGTCCCGGAGATCGTCGCCCCCGCGGAACTCCCCGTCGAAATGAACGCCTTCAAGAGCCAGCAGGGACGCTGGGCGGCGGGCGCGATCCAGACCGGGCGGAAGATCCTCCCGGCGCTCCTCCGCAGCCCCCTCCCCTGGCGGGTGAAGCTCGAGGGGACCGTCCACCTCACGGGGAACCTCGCCTACGCCCTGATGGTCGTCGTCTCCCTCCTGATCTTCCCGACGCTCCTCATCCGGTCGAACCACCGGGGAGGGACGATCGCCTTCCTCTTCGACGCCTCCCTCTTCCTCGCCGCCTCCGCCTCCGTCGTCTCCTTCTACGCCCTCTCCCAGCGCGAGTGCTACTCCGACTGGCGGCGG
Source organism: uncultured bacterium (assembly GCA_967798035.1). GTDB lineage: Bacteria > Planctomycetota > UBA1135 > UBA1135 > JAKEFM01 > JAKEFM01. The sequence goes on along the minus strand of CBRGOK010000005.1, from coordinate 6,393 downwards.
CAGCTGCGCTACCTCCCCCTCGTGCTCGCCGTCGGGATCGGGATGTGCGTGAACAACGCGGCGGCCGTCCTGCGGGGCCTCAAGGAGCGGGGCGGGGACTTCGTCCGGACGCCGAAGCACGGGATCGCGACCAAGGGGGAGTCGTGGCTCGGGAGCCTCTACAGCGGCCGGCGGACCTTCCTCCCCCTCATCGAGATCGCCTACGGATCGGCCTTCACCGCGGCCGTCGTCTACGCGGTGCGACACGGGCTGTGGGTCTCGGCCGTCTTCCTCACCCTGTTCGCGTTCGGCTTCCTCTACGTCGGGATCCTCTCCCTCGCGCAGCGCCCGATCGAGGCGTGGCTGCGGCGGATCTCCTCGGCGCGATCCCTCGTCCCGGACCGGGCCCCGACGGCCGCGTAGCGACCTGCCGGGCGTAGGCCTCGAGGGCCGCGACCTGGCGGTGGAGGTCGTGCTCCTCCGTCCCGATCGGGGACTTGAAGAAGCACGCGGCGTGCGCCATCGCCCCCGCCTCCCCGCGGCGCAGGGAGAGGTCCGCGAGCCGCACGAGGTCGAGGACGAGCGGGGCGGCGAGGGCCTTGTCGCACCCCTGCCAGACGAACTGCAGCGTCATCGGCACGCCGAGGAAGCCGCGGAAGTGGACGAAGTCCCAGGCGGTCTTCCAGTCGGCGAGGGAGGGGACGTAGTCGATCGAGACGTGGGTGTGGACCGAGGCGTCGCCGAGGATCCGGCGGACCGACTCGTCCTTGGTCCTCGCCTTGGCGGCGAGGCGGCCGGGCTGCGCGAGGACCGCCCCGTCGCGGTTGCCGAGCAGGTTGTATCCCTCCCAGGAGAGGACCCGGAGGTTCCTCGCGAGGAACATCGGGGCGAGGGCCGTCTTGACGAGCGTCTCCCCCGTCTTGCCGTCGTTCCCGCAGTGGGGAACGCCCCTCTCCCTCGCGCGCTGGAGGAGGGCCCCGACGGACGCGCCAGGAGAGGGAGTGAAGTTGACGAAGGCGCACCCCTCCTCGATCGCGGCGGCGGCGTAGAGCACGCTCGCGGGAGGCCGCGCCCGGAGATCCCTCTCCTGCAGCGCGCGCTCGAAGCCCGCCCGCGTCTCCCACGCCTTCCCGTCCTCCCTCAGCGCCTCCGTGCTCGCGAGGTGGACGACGACCAGCCGCTCGACTCCGGCCTTCGCCCGGAACTCGCGCAGGTCCGCCCGGAGGCGCTCGACGACCTCCGCTCCCGGCAGCCGCGCGAGAGCCGCCACCCCGCCGTCGAGGCGGCCGAGGGCGGGCTCGGGGGCGTCGAGGAACCCGGGGCGGACGTTCTCCTCCCATCGCGCCGCGTCCTCGCGGCAGGCCTCCGCCACCTCGGCGGGAATCACCCGCTCCCGCACGAGCCCCTTCGCCGCCTCCTCGATCGAGCCCTTGCGGACCTCGTGCCCGCCGAAGACGAATCCCGCCGGCGAGGCGAGGTCGAGGTCGGCGCAGGGACCGCGGGCCGTGACGAGCCCCGTCGTGTCCGTGAGGCCCCGCCTCAGGGCCGCGGCGCCGTAGGCGACCACCGTGGCGACGCCGCCGCGCGCTCCGACGAGCCAGACTCCGATCGACGAACCCACGCTCAGTCCCCTCTCTCGAAGTAGCGCGCCACGACCTCCCTGTATTCGAAGGGAACGTCCACGGCGAGGAAGGAGGTCCGCCCCGCGGGCCGATCCGGACCGGATCCCGACGTCGCGCCCCGCCCCTCTCTCGCGGCCCCCGCTCCGCCCGGGCCCATCCCGTCTCTCTCCCCCGCGACCGCCAGGAGCCTCCCCGCCGCGGACCGCGCCTCCTTCGTCCCCGCCGCTTCCCCCTCCCGGATCCTCCGTTCCTCGGCGAGCGAGAGGGCCTTCCGAGCGAGGGACTCGATCTCGTCTTTCGACGCTTCCACGTCTCGGGAGAGGGCCCGCCGAGCCGCCGCAGCCTTCCTCGCGAGCTCAGCCCCTTCGGGTCGGCCCTCCGCCCCGACGGCGGCGCCGAAGGCCTCGACCGCGGCGAGGTCCTCCGACACGTCGCCCCGGTCCGCGCCGGCGGGGCCGAGGGAGAGGAGGGCGAGCGCGACGCAGGCGGCGAGGCCGGCCGCCGCGAGGGGAGGCGCCGTCGGGAGGGCGAGGGTCGCGACCTCCTTCGGACCGAATCGCTCCTCGGCCGTCCGCAGGCAGAGCTCCCCCACGGCCGTCCTCGCGACGAGCGCGGAGGAGGCGACCTCTCCGGTCCCGTGCCGGCGGTCGAGCGCCCGGGCGCACTCCGCGCTCGAGGGGATCGCCCCTCGCAGCCTCCAGAGGAGGACGGCGAGCGTGGCCGGGATCCAGGGCGCCGCCGTCCCGAACCCCTTCGCCCCGATCGCGCCGGCGAGGAGCCCCGCTCCTCCAACCAGGGCGAGGGTGTCGATCCCCCGGCCCGCGGCGAGGGCGAGCCTCGCGCGGGCGAGGGTGCGCCCGAAGAGGACGGACCGTGCCTCCCTCATCCGGTCCGGCGCCCCGAGGAGAACGGCCGCTCCAGTCGCTCTCGCGAGAAGATGATCCGGACCGGGCTCCCCCGGTCGGGGAGGAGGGCCGCGTTCGGGGTGAAGGCGTTCTGGCTCGCCGCGTCGGGGTGGGGATAGGTGAGGATCTGGTTCCCGAGGGCGAAGTAGCTGACGGCGACGAGGTTCCCCTCGACCTCGGCCGCGAAGACCTCCGGATCCCCGCGGGCGGTTCGGACGAACCTCGAGCCGAGGAAGACCCAGGACTGCCGGGGGAGGGACCGCCCGGTCCGGTCGCTCTGGATCAGGTCCTCCGCGCGGTACTGGCGGACCTCCTCCCCCTCGGACCACTCGACGTAGACGTACAGGCCGTTCCCGCTCGGGGGGATCGTCTCGTAGGGGGAGACTCCCGAGCGCATCTCCTCCTCCGTCGGAGGCGGGTTCTTCTCCCGGTACTCGACGTTCTTCCCCCTCTCGAGCCCCAGGAGGAAGACCGCCGCCGTGAGCAGGCTCGGGCTCGCCTCCGTCACGAAGAGGCACTCGTGCGTAGCCCCGCGCTTGCCGGTGAGGAGGTACTCGACCGGCATGTGGGGGTAGTTCATCCTCCCCTCGATCTCGATCCGGCCTCGCTCGGCGTCGAGGAGGATCCCCTGCTCGGCGAAGGTCCGGAGGAGTTTCTCCTTCGCCTCCCGGTCCGCCCCCGCGCGCCGGGCGACCTCGGCGGGGTCCTCCGGACGTGGAGCCGCGGGACGATTCGCGTCCTGGGACGAGCCCGCCCGGCCGGCGAGCGCGAGGAGGAGGGAGAGGGACGGGAGGTTCCCCTTCAAGGCGTCGATCCAAGTAGCGCGGAAGGGGCCCGATTCTACGCGGCGGCTCGTCGCGCCCGTCCCCTGGGCCGCCGGTACCCGCCCGGTGCGTCAGTCGCCGCCGTCCGCCCGAGGGAGGAGCGCCGAGAGGTGGCGCTCGAGCTCGCGCCGCGTCTCGGGCTTGCAGTCGAATCCGGCGACCATCCCCTGGGCTCGATGTCCGGCGTCGAGGAGGAGGACCGTGGGGTAGCCCTTGAGCCCCTTCACCCGGCCGCGGAATCCCTCGTCGCCGAGGGCGAGGGGGAAGTCGATCTTGTTCTCGGCCGCGAACTGGCGGGCGGCCTGGAGCCGCTCCTCCGGGCTCCCCTCCTCGAAGAGGACGCCGACGAAGGCGATCCCCCGGAACTCGGGCTTGGCGCGGAGCTCGACGAGTGTCCGCGCCAGGAGACGGGAGGGGGGAGACCAGGACGCCCAGAGGGCGAGGGCGATCGGGCGGCCCCGGAAGTCGGAGGAACGGACGGGCGTATCTCCCGTCGAGGGAAGGGAGAAGGAGAAGGTCCCCCCCCCCATCGCCGGGAGGGCGAGGAGCGCCACCGCCGCCAGACACTTCACGGCGTCGGGGATCGGCAAACGGGGGGCCGGACTTTTGGACCCGCCGGCCGTTCCCGGGATCAGACCTTGCGGTGCGGGGTCTTCGCCGTCTGGGTGCCGTCGGGGAGGTCCTGGATCTCGTAGTCGCCGAAGAGGTTCGGGGCCTCGGCCCGGAGGACCTTCAGGACGGCGATCGCCACCTTCCGGATCTCGACGTCGGCGTGCTCGTCGGAGCGCAGCTCGATGAAGTGGCGCCATCCCCGGGCGTTCCCGGAGACGAAGATCTTCGTCTCCGTGGAGTTCGGGAGCACGCTGCGGGCGGCCTGGCGGGCGAGCTTGCGGCGGAGCGTCTTGTCCTCGACCGACTCGAACCGGACGACGAGGCGCTCGACCAGGGTGTCGTAGGCCTTCCGGCAGGCGTCGATCGTCTCGCGGAAGATCCGGTCGAGGGCGGGATCCTCGGCGATGCAGTCGGGCTCGACGAAGTCGGCGTCCGACTCGTTCACGTAGCGCTGGGAGAGCTGGGAGTACCCGAATCCCGCGCGGTGGCGGACCAGCTCGTGGGTGAAGGAGCGGGAGACGCCGGTGAGGATCAGGTCGAAGACGGCGTGCTCGAGGACCGAGCCGTGGCCGACGGTGAGGAGGTGGCCGAGGTACTCGCGGTTGGTCTTCCTCCCCTTGCCGAAGGACATGTAGCACAGGCGCCCCGCCGCCTCGGCGAGGACCTCCGCCCCGACCTCCGTGTCGGTCTCCCACGTGAGGTCGTGGTCCTTGAGGAAGCGGTCGATCGCCCCCTGATCGACCGTCTGGCGGCCGACGAGATAGACCCTCGGTTCGCGGACGATCCTCACGGCGGGTCGGGATTCTATCGGCCCGGTCGGGGGAACCGACCGGATGTCCGCAGGCGCTGGAAGGCGGGGTTTCGCTCGGCCTCCCCGCGGAGGTCCGGGGACTCCTCGAGGGCCCGCGCGAGGAGGGCGGCTCCCTCCTCCTCCTCGCCGAGCGCGACGAGGCAGGCCGCGAGGCCGAAGCGCGCCGGCGAATCCCCGCGCGCGGCGGGATCGGGGAGGGCGAGGGAGGCCTCGAAGCACCCCTTCGCGCCCCGGGGGTCTCCCGCGCGCAGGAGGCACCAGCCGTGCGCCTCCCGAGCCTCCCGCTCCAGGGGAGCCCGCTCGACGGCGCTCGCGGCGAGCTCGACGGCCCGAGTTTCCAGGCCGGGCCGCTCGGAGAATCGCATCGCGACCCGCACGAGGGAGCGCGGGTCGGAGCCGGCGGCCACGAGCGCCTCGTCGAACGCCCGGGCGCCCTCGATCGCCCGTCCGGCCGCGAAGGCCGCGGCCCCGCGGGAGAGGGCGGCGCGGACCCGGAGGGCGCGCAGAGGGCGCTCGGACCCCTCCGGCCCCTCCTCGCCGAGGACGCTGCGTACCTCGCGCGGATCGACCCTCCGCTCGCGGATGGCGGCCAGGGCCTGCTCGTAGGCGAGGGCGGCCTCCTCGAAGGCGCCGTCCGACTCCGAGACCTGGCCGTAGGCGAGGAGCGCCCCCAGTCGCGCTCCCCGTTCGCCCGGGGAGGTCCGGGACGCCACGCGCAGGAGCCGGCGCGCCAGGTCGGGCACGATCGGGCGGAGCCGCTCCCCCGCGAAGAGGACGAAGGCGGGGTCGGCGAGGACGATCCGGCCGTCCCGGATCCCCTCCTCGATCCGTTCGCGCAGCGCCGCGGTCCCCGCCTCGCCGAGTCGGAGGAGGGCGGCGAGACACTCCTCCTCGACGTCGTACTGCGGGCGGAAGGCGGGCCCCGGAGTCTCTCCCCGCAGGGAGTCGCGCCAGCGCCGCAGGGGCTCGTCGAGGAGCACCCGGACGAGGACCCCCGCGCTCGCGGGGTCGCCGAGGGGGGCGAGCGCGAAGGCGATCTCCCTCAGGAGGTCGCGGCGCTCCTCCTCGCTCCCGGGGAGCGAGTCGGGCTCGAGGGCGAAGGCCCGCAGGGCCTCGGGCCGCGAGGCGAGGCCGAGCGCCTTCACGGCGGCGAGACGGGCGGCGTGGTCCCCTTCCCCGCGGAGCGTCTCGAGGAGGAAGGAGAGGATCTCCTCGCGCTCGGCGAAGGGGGCGAGGGCCTTCATCGCCTGCTCGCGCACCTCGGGGTCCGCGCGCGAGTCGCGCGCGACGTCGAGGAGGAACCAGGCGGGGCTCGCCGCGCCTCGCTTGCGCAGCGCCTCGAGCGCCTGGCCCTGCAGCGAGAGGTCGAATCCGCGGAACTCCTCCTCGAGGAAGACGCACGCCGCCTCCTCCCCGAGCGGGGCGAGCGCGAGGGCCGCCTCCACCTTCACCCGGGGGGATGCCTCGGAGTCTAGGAGTCCGCGGAGCCACGCTCGCTCCACCCCCCCCTGCGCGAGTCGGGCGAGGGCGCGGGAGGCCACGTCCTGCTCCTCCTCCTGGGGGCCGAGCCGCTCCACGAGGCGGACGAGGAATCGTCGGGCCCCCTCCCCTCCCACGGAGGCGATCGCCTCGACGATCGA
>CBRGOK010000004.1:0-26097 GCA_967798035.1 uncultured bacterium | reverse complement strand
CCTCGGGGCCTGCCGGATGACCCCGAGCGTCGAGGTGAGCGTGGCCGCCTTCGCCCCCGTCTTCGGGGGGGACGCGCAGCAGGGGGCGGGCAACCCCTCGATCGACCTCGAGGAGGGGCTCGACCTCGAGGACCGGGACATCGTCCCCGCCGCCTCGGTCGCGGTCGAGTGGGTCGGGCTGCGCGTGCAGGTCTCCGGGTTCCAGACGGAGGTCGACGGGGAAGAGGTCCTCGGCTCCGACTTCGGCGGGATCCCGGCCGGGACGCTGGTCGACACGGAGGGGACGCTCACGAACGCGCGGGCCTCAGTCGTCCTCTCCGGGATCGACGCCGGGTTCATGAAGATCCGGCCCGGCGTCGGGGTCGAGTGGATCGACTTCGACCTCGACGCCGACAGCGTCGCCGGCACCGAGAAGATCGAGGCCTTCGCTCCGGTTCCCGTCGTCGTCCTGAACGGCGAGGTCGAGCTCGGCCCCGTCCGCCTCGTCGCCGACGTCGCCGGGATCTACGGGAACTACCAGGACCTCGAGGGGACCCTGATCGACGGGGAGGCGACGCTGCGGTTCGGGGTCGCCGGGCCGGTGGAGATCTTCGCGGGGTACCGCTACCTGCAGGCGGACCTGGAGGGGTCCACGGAGGGGATCCCCTTCGACGTCTCCCTTCGCCTCCACGGCCCGCTGGCCGGGGTCGGAGTCCGCTTCTAGCCCTCCACCGGGGCGGGCGGCCCGGGGGCGCGTCCCTCCCGTGGACAACCTGACCCACACCCTCCTCGGCCTCGCCCTCGCCGACGCGGGTCCCGCGAGGCGATTCGGGCGGGGGGCGACGCTCGCTCTCCTCCTCGCGTCCAATCTCCCCGACCTCGACGTCCTAGCGCCCGGCCTCCTCGGCGCGGAGGTCTTCGAGGTCCGCCGGACGCTCACCCACTCCCTCCTCGGAGCGCCGCTCCTCGCGGCCGTGGGGACGGCCGGCATGCGGCTGCTCGGATCCGGGGTCGCGACGCGGCCCCTCTTCGGGCTCTTCCTCCTCGGGATCGCCGTCCACATCCTCTTCGACCTCGTCAACTCCTTCGGCGTCCTCCTCCTCTTCCCCTTCGACGATCGGCGCCTGGAGCTCGCCTGGATCTTCATCGTCGATCCCTTCCTCGCCGCGATCCCCCTCGCCTCGGCCGTCCTCGGACGCGCGCGACTCCCCCGCGAGCGGACGGCGCGGGTCGCCCTCGCCCTCGTCGCCGCGTACGTGGCCTCCTGCGGGATCGGGCGAACCCTCGGCGTGCGGCTCCTCGAGCGGACGGTCCGGGAGGAGGGGATCCGAGCCGAGTTCACGTACGTCTTCCCCGAGGCGCTCGGGCCCCACCGCTTCCGCGGCGTCGCGAAGTCGGGAGGAGAGTGGCGCGTCTGGCTCCTTCGCGTCGTCTCGGGACGCGCAGACCCGCAGGGACGCTTCCCCACGGAGGAGGACGCGCCGGAGGTCCGCGAGGTCCGGGGGTGCCGGACGGCGCGCGAGCTCGAGGGGTTCTTCCTGGCTCCCGTCTGGCGGTGGCTTCCGGAGAAGGGAGAGGCGGAGGTCTTCGACCTCCGCTTCCGCTCCGCGGTCCTCACCTGGAGGAGGACCCCCTTCGTCTACCGGGTTCGAGCGACCCCGGACGGGGAGGGCATCCGGACCGGCGGGTGGTAGCCTCGCCGGCCCCTCCCCGATCCGGACGATGCCCAAGACCGCCGCCCCCACCTCGATCCCCCTCGCGCCGGCCCGCGCCGCGTTCTTCGCGGCCCAGGGAATCCCGCCGGCGGGGAAGCCCGCGCTCCTTTCCGCGCTCGAGCGCACCGGGTTCGTCCGCACGCTCGGTGGGATCGACGTCTATCTCGCCCTGCGCGCCCGCGTCCCGGGGCTGTCGCGCGCGGATCTCGACCGCGCCGTCGATCGCCACGAGGCGCAGGTCCTCCCCTCGGTCCGGGGGTGCATCTACCTCGTCCCCCGCCGGGACGCGGCGGTCGCCCTGCGCGCCGCCGACCTCCTCTCGCGCGGCCGCGCCGAGCGCGAACACCAGAAGGCCGGGATCAGGCCCGGCGAGGTCGGGAAGGTCGCCCGGGAGGTCCTGGCGGCTCTGAAGAAGGCGGGGCCGTCGACGACCGACGCGCTCCGGAGGGCGCTGCCGGAGGGAGTCGTGCGCAGCCTCGGGGAGGCGGGGAAGAAGGTCGGGATCTCCTCCCCCCTCCCGCCGGTCCTTCGGCTCCTCGAGTTCGAGGGGAAGGTCGAGCGCACGCTCGATGGGGGCCGCCTCGACACCGAGCGCTACCTCTGGAGGGCGGCGGAGAAGAGCCCCTTCGAGGGGGCGCGCGTCCCCGAGGATCCTGTCGATCTGTGGGCGAGACTCGGGGAGGTCTTCTTCCGGGCCGCCGGGCTCGGGACGCTGAAGAGCTTCGCGGAGTGGGCCGGGATCTCCCTGCGCGACGCGACGGCGGCCGCGGGGAAGCTCCCCCTCGCGCCGGTGGCGATCGAGGGGGTGGAGGAAACCCACCTCGTCCTGGAGGCGGAGCGTCGCTCCCTCCTCGAGGCGAAGGGGACGAACGGCGCCGTCTCCTTCCTCCCCTTCGAGGACAACCTCCTCGCCCTCCGGGGCGGGCCGGCGATCCTCGTCGACCCCGCCTTCCACGGCCTGCGCGTCCCCGTCTGGGGCGGGAAGGACGACCGGCTCGGCGCGGTCCGCTTCATGTCGTACCGCTCGATCGTCGCGGAGGGGAGGGTCGTCGGCTTCTGGGAGTTCGACCCCAAGCCTGGAAGAGTGGTCGTCGCCTGCTTCGACAAGGTGAAGCCGCCGGTCCGCAAGCGCATCGACGCGGAGGCGGCCGAGGTCGGCGCCTTCATCACGAGGGAGCTCGGCCACGGCAAGAGCTTCTCGATCGACTCCGACGCGGAGCTCTCGAAGCGGGCGGCCGCCCTCGCGAAGCTCGCCCGCTGAGGGGGCGGCCCGCCCGGGCCGTCCTATCGCGAGCCGACGAGGTCCGCGTATTTCCCCTGGAGGACCTGGCGCTTCCCGGCGCGGAGGATCTCGACGCGGATCTCCTCCCCGGGGCCGAGGCGCCCCAGTTCCCGCCGGAGGTCCGCCAGGAACCGGGGATCGTCCACGGGCACGCCGAGGGCCTCGAGGATGACGTCTCCGCCGAGGAGGAGAGCCCGGCCCTCGATCACCGCCCGGACCGTCCCCCCCTTCAACCCGAGTCTCGCCCCGGGCGATCCCTTCGCGACGACCTGGACGAGGGCTCCTCCCCGGCCCTCGGGGAGGTTGAAGAGGCGCGCGGCCGTGCCGCTCAACAGAACGACCTGGATCCCGGACCAGAAGGCGTTGCGGTCGAGGAGGAGGCCGCGGGCGGCGTTGGACGCGACCGCGAACCCGAGCCCCTCGCTCCCGCCGGACTTCGTCAGGATGAAGCTGACGATCCCGATCACCTCGCCGCGGCGGTCGAAGAGGGGCCCCCCGCTGTTCCCCGGGTTGATGTCCGCGTCGGTCTGGAGGATCTCGATCGGGACGGGATCGCCGATGGAGGTCTCCTCGGCCCGGCGCCGGGCGCTCAGGTGGCCGACGGTGAGGGTGTGGCCCATCCCGCGCGGCGCGCCGACCACGAAGACCTCGGCGCCGACGCGGGCGGAATCGGAGTTCCCGAGGCGCGCCACCGTGGCTCCCCGGGGGATCTCCCCCTGAAGCCGCACGAGGGCCACGTCCGCCTCGAGGACCGTCCCCTCGACCGAGGCGGGCACGCGCTCGCCGTCGGGGAACTCGACGATCACCGTCTCCGCCGTCTGCACGACGTGGGCGGCCGTGAGGACGCGGCCGTCCGCGCCCACGAGCACCCCCGAACCGACGCCCGCCTGCGTCGCGGGTTGCCCCTCGCCGTCCGGCCCGACCGAGGGCCCGAGCGTGAGGATCGTGACCACCGAGCCGCTGACGCGCTCGAAGACGTCCTCGAGCGGTAGCTCCGCGGCCGGCCGGGTCTCCGGCCCCTGGACCGAGGCGCACGAGGCGAGGACTAGGCAGGCGAGCCGCACCGTGTCGGGGGGGAGCGGAGGGACGGTACCGGCCGACGCCGGTCCGTTCCATCGCCGCGGGCGCGGCGCCCCGGCGCTACCGGGAGGAGGCTCGCTTGGACGCGCGCCGGGCGCGCAGGGGACGGATCCGCGGACGCGGACTCGACGTCGCGGCAGGCGCCGGGACGGGCCGGCCACCGAACTGCGCCGCCTCGGTCGAACCGGCGAGCGCACCGGTCGAGCTGCGCCCGCCCGAGACCGCCTCCGTGACGGCGTCGAAGTACCCCGTCCCGACCTCCCGCTGGTGCCGCACGGCCGTGTAGCCGAAGGCCTCGGAGCCGAACTCGGCCTGCTGCAGCTCCACGTAGGCCGTCATCCCCGTCTCGCGGTACCTCCGGGCGAGGTCGAAGACCCCGTGGTTCAGGGCGTGCCAGCCGGCGAGGGTGACGAACTGGAAGCGGTAGCCCATGGCGCCCAGCTCGCGCTGGAATCCCGCGATGGTCGACGCGTCGAGCTTCGCCGCCCAGTTGAAGGAAGGGGAGCAGTTGTAGGCGAGGAGCTTGCCCGGGGCGTGCGCGTGGACCCCCTCCGCGAAGCGCCGGGCCTCCTCGAGGTCGGGCGTCTTCGTCTCGCACCACAGGACGTCCGCGTAGGGGGCATAGGAGACCGCTCGCGCGATCGCCGGCTCCAGGCCCGAGCGGATCCGGAAGAAACCCTCCGGCGTGCGCTCCCCCGTAAGGAAGGGGCGGTCGCGCTCGTCGACGTCGGTCGTGAGGAGGTTCGCGTCCTCCGCGTCGGTCCGGGCGACGATCAGCGTCGGGACCCCGCAGACGTCGGCGGCGAGGCGCGCGGCGTTGAGCGTCCGGACGAAGGTCTGCGTCGGGACGAGGACCTTCCCCCCCATGTGGCCGCACTTCTTCTCGGAGGCGAGCTGGTCCTCGAAGTGGACGGCCGCGGCGCCCGCCTCGATCATCCCCTTCATCAGCTCGAAGGCGTTGAGCGGGCCCCCGAAGCCGGCCTCGGCGTCCGCGACGATCGGCGCGAACCAGTGGACGGAGTCGTCCCCGCCGAGGTGGGCGATCTGGTCGGCTCGCTCGAGGGCCTGGTTGATGCGCCGGACGAGGGCGGGGACGCTGTTCGCCGGGTAGAGGCTCTGGTCCGGGTAGGTTTGCCCCGCGAGGTTGGCGTCGGCGGCCACCTGCCAGCCGCTCACGTAGATCGCCCGGAGCCCGGCGCGGACCATCTGGACCGCCTGCCCCCCCGTGAGGGCGCCGAGGGCGGCGACATGGGGCTCCCCGTGGAGGAGGCGCCAGAGGCGCTCCGCCCCCATCTCGGCGAGCGTGTGCCGGATCAGGACCGTCCCGCGGAGGCGACGGACGTCGTCGGCCGAGTAATCGCGGCGGATCCCCTTCCAGCGGCCCTCGCCGCCCGGGAAGAGACCATTCGCCCCATGGGAGCGGGTGGACATCACGGGTTCTCCTTTCCCCCTTCTTCGAAGCGAAGCAGGAGCTCGTACGCCGGAAGCGTCAGGAAGTCCTCGAGCGTCCCGGACAGGATCAGCCGCTCGAACAGCTCGCGCGCGGGGCCGAAACGCCCGGCCTCGAATCGGGAGGCCCCGAGCTCCCCCCGCATGCGCTCCATCTGCTCCTCGAGCGTCCGGCGGACGAGCGGCTCCGCGATGGGGCGCCCGTCCTCGAGGCGGGCGCCGTGGCGCACCCACTGCCAGACCTGCGTCCGGGAGATCTCCGCGGTCGCCGCGTCCTCCATCAGGTCGTAGAGCGGGACGCAGCCGATCCCGCGCAGCCACGCCTCGAGGTAGCGGACCCCGACGTCGAGGTTCTGGCGGAGGCCGGCCTCCGTGATCCTCCCCTCGGGGACGGCGAGGAGGTCGGCGGCGCCGACCTGGACGTCCTCCCGCAGGCGGTCGATCTGGTTCGACCCCCGCACGACGGCGTCGAACTCCGCCCGGGCCGTCTCGACGAGGCCCGGGTGCGCGACCCAGGTCCCGTCGTGGCCGTCGCCCGCCTCGCGGCGCTTGTCGGCGCGGACCTTCTCGAGGGCGATCCGGTTCCGCTCGGCGTCGGCCTTGATCGGGATCTGGGCCGCCATCCCTCCCATCGCGTGGGCCCCCCGCCGGTGGCAGGTCTGGATGAGGAGGAGGGAGTAGGCGCGGAGGAAGGCCCGGTCCATCGTCACCGAGCCGCGGTCGGGCAGGACGCAGTCGGGCCGGGAGCGGTTCTTCTTGATGAAGGAGAAGATGTAGTCCCAGCGCCCGCAGTTCAGCCCGGAGGAGTGCTCCGCCAGCTCGTGGAGGATCTCCTCCATCTCGAAGGCCGCCGGGAGCGTCTCGATCAGGACGGTCGCGCGGATCGTCCCCCGGGGGATCCCGAGCGCCTCCTGCGCGGCGAGGAAGACCTCGTTCCACAGGCGCGCCTCGAGGTGGCTCTCCATCTTCGGCAGGTAGAAGTAGGGGCCGCTCCCCCGCTCGAGGAGGGCCCGCGCGTTGTGGAAGAAGGCGAGGCCGAAGTCGAAGAGGGAGGCGCTCATCGGCTCCCCGTCGACGAGGAGGTGGCGCTCCGGGAGGTGCCAGCCGCGCGGGCGCACGACGAGGGTCGCGGTCCGCTCCGCGAGGCGGTACTCCTTCCCCGTATCGGGGGCGACGAAGCGGATGGCTCGGCGGGCCGCGTCGACCAGGTTCGCCTGCCCCTCGAGGAGGTTGCGCCAGGTCGGGGCGTTCGCGTCCTCGAAGTCGGCCATGAAGACGTTCGCGCCCGAGTTGAGGGCGTTGATGACCATCTTCCGGTCGACGGGGCCGGTGATCTCGACGCGCCGGTCCTGGAGGTCGGCGGGGATGGAGGCGACCCTCCAGTCCCCCTCGCGGATCGCGCGCGTCTCCGGGAGGAAGCCGGGCCGGCCCCCGGCGTCGAAGAAGGCCTGGCGCTCGCGGCGCAGGGCGAGGAGCCGGGCGCGCTCGGCGCGGAACCGGCGCTCGAGACGCGCGAGGAACTCGAGCGCCCCCGGGGTCAGGACGGCCTCGTCGGAGGGCTCGAGCTTCCCGGGGACCGTGACCCCGACCCCCGCGAGGGACGCGCTCGGCGCACGATCCATCTTCCCGTCGGACATCGGGCCCTTCCGTATCCCCTACCCCGCCCTGCCGCGCCGGCCGGGCGGGAGACTCGGCGGGAAACTATACCCCGGGATGCAGCCCACGGTCGGGCGTGCGCGAGGGGTCACCCCACGACGATCGGGACCATGTTCGAGATCCGGAAGTCGTTGAAATCCGGGTTCGAGAAGTCGGCGAAGGCCTGGAAGGGGAAGACGAGCCCCGTCAGCGCCGGATCGGAGGGGACCGGGATGACGAGGGAGACCGTCCCGCCGGGCGGCACGAGGCCGGAGCTCACGATGTGGAAGGAGAAGGGGTTCAGGAGGAAGATCCCGTGGGGCGGGGCCTCCACGTACCCGTCGAAGAGCCCGAACGCGATCAGGTGGCTCCCCCCCGCCTGCGCGGCGAGCGTCAGGTCGAGGGTCGATCCCGGCGTGACGGTCGGCGTGGGGGTCTCCAGGCAGGGGGTCGTCGGCCCCTTCGACAGGAGGATCTCGTCCAGCACCTGGCCGTAATTGCCCGGATCGGAGCCGTAGAAGCGCAGCCGCACCTGGTTCCCCCGGACGTCGCCGATGAGGGCGCCGTGGGTGACGAATCCGGCCTCGAGGTAGGGACCGGGCGTGATCGAGTAGAGGGAGGCGCCCCCCGACCCCGCCACCAGGTAGCGGGGCCCCGCGCTCGCCGGGACCCCCCCGACCATCCGCGGGTAGCGCTCGTAGCAGTGGTCGTGGCCCGCGATCGCGAGATCGACCCCGCGGGCCTCGAAGATCGGGACGAAGGCGGCCTGGACGTCGGTGTCGTTCCCGTGGTTGGAGTCGGAGTAGGGGGGATGGTGGAAGAAGACGATCTTCCATCGGGCCGTCGAGGCGGCGAGGTCGGCGTCGAGCCAGGCGAGCTGGGCGGCGAAGGCGGGGTTCGCGGAGCACCCCGAGGGGGAGTTGCCGAGAAGGATGTTCGAGTCGGCGGACACGAAGTGCACGTTCCCGCGATCGAAGGAGTAGTAGCGCTCTCCCCCCGGCCCGCTCGTCGGCAGGCAGAAGCTGTCGAGGTAGGACTGCGCGCACCCGGAGTCGTAGTCGTGGTTCCCCAGCGCCATGTAGAAGGGCCGCTCGGGGAGGAGGGAGGCGTACGGGACGAAGTAGCGGCTCGTCACCGCCAAGGAACCGCAGCAGTTGTAGATGACGTCCCCGGCGATGAGCACGAGGTCCGGGTCGAGGGCGCCGAGGAGGGAGGCCGCCGCGGCCTGGTTCGCGTTGCCGCTGCCGCTGTCGCCGAAGATGGCGAAGCGGAAGTACGGGTAGAGGGGGGTCTCGGCAGTCTTGAACGAGTAGGTCGGGGTGATCGGGACTCCCCCCGCCAGGACCCTGTAGTGGTAGGCGCGGTTGGGGAGGAGGCCGGGGATCTCGACCTCGTGGAGCGCCAGGAGGGGGGTGAGCGCCGTGACCTGGCCGAGGGAGGGGGTTGGGCCCCATTCGACGGACCCTTCCGACGCCGGATCCGTCGTCCACTGGATCGTCGCGACGGTGGTTTCCACCTTGGCCACCGCCGGTCCCCGGGTGATGACGGGCAGCCCCTGCGCCGGCAGGCGAGGGGCGGCGAGCGCCACCAGAGACAGCACAAGCACGGGCAGAGGTCGCATCCGGGCTCCCGAGAGTCCCCTCCCGTGCCTGGGGACGAAGCAAGTGTCCGGGTCTGCTGGGGTTCTGTCAACCCGGCGTCAAGGACGCATGGGGGCGCACGGACTCAACCCGGGCCATCGGGAGGGACGATACCCTGCCTCGCCGCCGCCGCCCTCCACGGAGCCACCATGCGCAATCTGTGCCTCGCCGCGACGTCGCTCCTCCTCCTCGCCACCGCCGCGTCCGCCGGGACGGTCACGGTCTCCCCGGCCGGACCGATCACGACGATCCAGGGGGGGCTCGACGCCGCCGTCCCCGGCGACACCGTCGTCGTCCTGGAGGGGACCTACAACGGGGACTTCACGAACACGAAGTCGAACCTGGTCGTCCGCGGGGTGGGGACGGTCGTCGTCAACGGCGACGTCGAGTTCGCCGGCGCGAAGCGCTGCGTATTCCAGAACTTCACGGTGAACGGCGGCGGCACCGCCCTGCACCTCGACCAGGATTCTCACGGCAACGTCCTCTCGTCGATCTCCGTGACCACCTCGGGGGGCGGGACGGACGGCGTCTGGATCGAGGGGGATCGCAACACGCTCCTGAACTTCGCGGCCACGGCGGACGGCACGGCGGTCCGCGTGACGGGGGCCTACAACACGGTGATGAACGGCCTGGCCGGTCCGACGTCGAACGGCGACGCCATCGTCGTCGGCGGGGACCGCAACCTCGTGCGGAAGTGCCTCGCCGCCGGGTCCGCCGACGACGGCTTCCAGGTGAACGGGCGCGCGCACCTCCTCCTCCAGTGCGCGTCCGTGAGCTCCGCGGCCTCGGGATTCCGGGTCGGCGGGAGCGGGAGCACCCTCTCGAAGTGCGCTTCCCACGCAAATTTCGAGTCGGGCGCGACGATGCAAGGGACCGCGAACGTCGTCTCGAAGTCCCTGTTCGGCACCGCAGGGGCGAACAGCGGCCCTGGGATCCTCTTCGAAGGGGCGGACGCAAACCTCGTCACCGGCTGCATCGTGTCCGGGAACTTCGGTGGCGGGATCGACCTCGGGACGACCGGGAACGGGGAGCACAACCGGCTCGAGCGGAACAAGATCCTCGAGAACACCGGCCACGGCATCCACCTCTCGACCAACAACTCGTCGAACGACAACTGGCTCGAGCGGAACCTGGTCTCCGGGAACAGCGGCGACGGCATCCGGGTCGAGAGCGACCACAACGTCCTCCTGTCGAACACCTGCTCCGGCAACGGCGGGACCGCGCTCAACATCCTCGGGAGCGACAACCTCTCGGTGAACAACAAGACCCCGTAGCCGGCGCCGGATCGGGCTAGATGGGACGGGAGGGTCTCTCGACCCCGGGCGCCTCCCCCCCGCCGGAGGTCAGCGCACCTCCTGGCCGTGCTTCTGCTGGTAGAACGCGCGCAGCGCGCGGAGGTCGAGCGGGACGCGCGATCGGATCCACTCCGCCGCGCCCAGGGGCTCAGACCTCTTCCGTCAGGTGGAGGAAGACCGCCTCCCCCTGCACGGAGACCGGGAATCGCTCGAGCCGCTGCCCCGCCTTGGCGGGGGGTCCGGAGATCGCGACCCCGTCCGGTCGGAACACCCCCTGGTGGCAGGGGCAGAAGAACCTCGACTCGTGCGCCTCCCAGTGGACGGTGCAGCCGAGGTGCGGGCAGACGTTCGAGAGGGCGACGATCTCGCCCGCCGCGTTCGTGAGGAGGACCTCTCGTCCGCCGGGCGCGCGGCGCTTGAGGCTCGCCCCGGGAGGGAGGCTCGCCTTGAAGCAGGCGAAGACGCGCCGCTCCCGGCGCCGGCGGTTGGGGAAGAGAAACCGCACGGCGTAGGCCGCCCCGGTGCCGTAGGAGGCGAGGAGGGCGCAGCCGAGGGCCGCCCACCGGAAGAGCGATCGCCTCGCGGGCGAGGGACTCGCCGGCTGGTGCGGATCCATGCGGGAGGGATTGGCGGCGCGCGATGGTAGCCGATCGCGCCCTCGCGACTCCCTCCCCTGGTTCGGGCCCCGTCCTCCGCGGAGCGCCGCTCCCCCTGGTAGGAGCCGCCGCGGACCTGTCCTCCTCCGACCGGGCGCTCATCCTTCTCCGGCCGTCGAAACAAGTCGCCGCCGGCGCGTCCGGACGGGAAGCGGCTCGCCCCGTTCCCGGGGGGAACGGGGCTCGGGCGTCCCTCCCGACCCGGCACGCCGGTTGTTCGGATCCAGGCGCGGGCCGTCCCGGTCGTGGACCGGCGGTCCCAAAGGGCAAGGGCGTGCCCCCGGCCCCGGGCCGGGGGCCGCCTATCCAGCGACGCGCCGCAGGAGGTCGAACGATGGTGACGTCTCTCGCTCCCTTCCGGACGGACGAACGCGAGGTCCTTCCCGTCCCCTTCCGCGCCCTCCGGCGGGAAATGGACCGGTTCTTCGGGGACTTCTTCGGGGACGGGGAACGCCTCGAGCGTCTCTCGTGGCCCGCGGTCGAGATCCTGGAGACGAAGGAGAACCTCCTCGTGCGCGCGGAGATCCCCGGCCTCGATCCGGCGGACCTCCACATCTCCGTGGCGGAGGACTTCCTGACGATCCGCGGCGAGAAGAAGAACGCGAGCGTGCGCGACGAGACGGGCCGCTACCTCGAGGAGCGACGGTACGGCCAGTTCCTGCGCACCTTCCGCCTCCCTTCCTGGGCCGACCCCGAGCGAGTCGAGGCGAGCTTCAAGAACGGGGTGCTCGAGCTGACGATCGGCAAGCGGCCCGAGGCGAAGGCCCGGACCGTCAAGGTGAAGAGCGCCTAGGGAGGGGTGTCCGCGCGGGCCGGTGGGAAGACCGCCGGCCCGCCTCTGTTTCCCGGGCCTCCGGCACGCGACTCGCTCGGGAAACCACGCCGCCCTCGCGAAAGGATCCGACCATGAAGCTCCTCCTCGCCCGGGACCTGATGAAGAAGGACCTCGTGACGATCCTCGCGAACGAGTCGATCGACACGCTCGCCGCCCTCCTCGACGAGGAGGAGGTCCACGGGGTCCCGGTCGTCGACGGGGAGGGCCACCCCGTCGGGGTCGTCGGGCGGACGGACATCGCCCGCGCCGTCGCCGAACAGGCGGAGGAGGGAGGCGCCCGCCCGACGACCCGCGTCGCGACGGTCGAAGGCTCCCTCGACCTCGAGGAGATCGAGCCGCCTCCGACGGAGCGGGTGACCCTCGAGGGGCGCGTGGCGGACATCATGTCCGACCGCATCGTCCAGGCCCCGGAGACGGCGACCGCGGGCGAGCTCGCGCGCCTGATGGAGAAGGAGGGAGTCCACCGCATCCTCATCACCGACCGCCGACGGCTCGTCGGGCTGGTCAGCGCGACCGACCTGCTGCGCTGCCTCGCCGACTACGAGGAGGCGCTCGTCCCCTCGCCCAGGCGCAAGCCCGCCTGACGACCTCGTCCCTTCACCGGTCCGCGAAGGGGAGGAGGATCGAGAAGACGGCCCCCCCGCCCCTGCGGTCCTCGGCGGTCGCGCTCCCGCCGTGGGCCTCTGCGATCCGCTTGACCGTCGCGAGCCCGAGCCCGGTACCGCGCCGCTTCGTCGACGCGAACGGGGTGAAGAGTCGCCCCCGGATCGGAGCCGGGATGCCGGGGCCGCGGTCCTCGACGCGGATCGCGACCCGGTCCCCGGCCCGCTCGATCCGCAGCCCGATCTCCCCCTTCCCCTCCATCGCCTGGCCGGCGTTGTTCGCGAGGTTGAGGATCGCCATCCAGAGGAGCACGTCGTCGACGGCGACGCGGGGAAGCCCCTTCGCGGCCGCCTCCCGAATCTCGAGGCCCCGCAGCCCTTCCTCGCGACGCAGCCCCTCCGCGAGGTCCCGCAGCAGGACCTCGGGCTCGACCGGCCGCAGCTGGGGCTCGATCGGTCGGGCGAAGAGGAGGAGGTCGGCGATGAGGCGGCTCAGCGTCTCGAACCGCTCGACCGTCTGGGCGATGACGGAGCGTTCCTCCGACTCCGGGGGAAAGCGCTCGGCGAGGATCTCGAGCACCCCCTTCGCGCCGGCGAGCGGGTTGCGCACCTCGTGGGCGATCGTCGCGGCCATCTCCCCGACGGCGGCGAGCCGCTCCGAGCGGACGAGGTCGTCCCGCAGGCGCTCCTCCTCCGTGACGTCGCGGAAGACGCCGAGGACCTCCGCGACCTCCCCGTCGGCCGCGCGCAGGGGGGCGAGGTTCCCGAGGTAGGACCGCGTCTCCCCGCCGTGGGGGGGACGCAGGGCCACCCGGATCCCGAGGATCGCCTCCCCGCGCGCGAAGACGGCCCGGAGCGCCTCCTCGAACTTCCCGAGCGTGCCCTCCACGAAGAGGTCGCGCGTGCCGGGGAGCCCCTTCTCCAGGAGGTCCTCGCGCGAGATCCCGACGAAGCCCCGGTTGAGGTACGTCGCCCTACCGTCCGGTCGCATCGTCCAGATGTACTCGGGCGCCGTCTCGACGATCGCCCGGAAGTGGGCCTCGGAGGCGCGGAGGCGGTCGTAGAGGAGGAGGTACTCGATCCCCATCGCGACCTGCGAGACCATCGCCCGCAGGAAGGGGAGCGACTCCTCCCGGAAGCGCTCCTCGGCGGGACTCGCGAGGAGGACGGTGCCGAGCCATCGCCCGTCCCGATGGATCGGCAGGGAGAGGGTGGCGGTCCCCTCCTCCCCCTTCCCGGATCGAGCGGACTCCCCCCCGTCGGCCCGGGCGGGCGCGAGTCGCATCCCCTCCCGGGACAGGAACTCCCAGATCGCGGTCTCCGACGGCCCGATCCTCGGCGGGAAGGCGGCGGGGAGTCCGTGCGAGACCTCGAGGCGGAGTTCGTCCTCCGCGAGCATGTAGACCCCCCCCGAACCGGCGCCGGTCCGGTCGCGCAGCTCCGCGAGCGCCTCGTCGAGGACCTCGGCGAGCCGGCGTTCCCCGCTCACCCGCCGGGCCGCGTCGTCGATCGCGACGACGTCGGCGCGGTGCCTCGCCGCGGCGGCCGCGAGGCGCCGGGACTCGTAGGCTTCGAGCATCACCCCGAGCTCGACGTCGAGGACCCGATGGAGGGCGTTGATCGCCTCCGACTGGCGCGAGGGCTCCCCCCGCATGAGGGAGCGGACGACCTCCGTCAGTCGCAGCCGGATCCGGTTCATCGCCCCGACGACGTAGGGGATCGGCAGCGCGATCCGGACGTGGGTGTCCGCGATCTTCGAGCGACGCTGCCAGTAGGCCCGGTCGAACCTCCCCTCGAACACCTCGGTGAGCCACGCGCGCAGGCTTCCCTTGAGCCGCTCGACCTGGGGCTTCCCCCCGTCGAGGAAGCGCCGCGCTCCCTCGTGGGAGAGGATCCGGCCGTAGAAGTCCTCGACGATCCCGTCGAAGGCGGGCTCGACGCCCGGCCGCAGCGCGCGCAGGATCTCCCCGTCCCGGGGCTCGAGTTCGACGTAGCGGGTGAGTTCGGAAGCCCAGCTCATGCCTCGCGGAGGGCCGCGCGGAGGGTCCGGGACTCTATCAGGAGCATCGATCTCGCCGCCCGGCCCGCGACGGGGTCCGAGCGAGCAGGTCTCCCCGGTTCCGCGCACCCTCCCGGAGCGAAGGGGAGGCCCTCCTAGATGAGGATGGTCCCGCGACGCCCTCGGCGATGCGGCTCGGGGACGACGGCGACCGGGCACGACGCGGAGCGCACGAGTTCGCGCGAGACGCTACCCAGGAGGAACCGGCCGACTCCGCCGAGCCCTCGCGTCACGACGACGAGGAGGTCGGCTCGCCAACTCCGGGCGATCGCCGCGATCCGGTCGGGGGGGTAGCCCTTCTCGAGGCGCGGCGTCACCCAGAGTCCGCCGCGCTCGAGGTGGGCCGCGATGGCCTCGAGGCGGCCGCGCGCGTGCGACCCCTGCTTCTCGAAGTTGAGCGCGACCGGCACGGACCCCATCGTGTAGGGGTAGACGGCGAGCACGGCGGTGTCGCGGACGTGCACGACCGCGAGCCTCGCGCGCAGGTGCCGGGCGAGGGCGGAGGCGAAGGCGAGGGCGGCTCCCGCGGGACGCGAGAAGTCCGTCGCGGCGAGGATCCGCCGGGGCGCCCCCCGCACGGAGACGTGCGGGACGACGAGGACGGGCCTGCGCGCGGTCGCGAGGAGACGCTCGGCGACGCTGCCGAGCAGGAGTCGGCGCAGACCCCGGCGGCCGTGCGTGCCGCACACGATGGCGGCGGCGCGGAACGCGTCGGCCTCCCGGAGGAGGACGCGCTCGGGGCGTCCGAGGACCGTGCAGATCCCGCACCGCAGGCCGCGGGCGTGACACGCGCGCGCTTCCCGGGCGAGCGCGACCCGCGCGGGCACGGTGGAGATCGGCGCGCCGCGTGCCCTCCCGACGGCCGGGTCGACGGCGTGCACGAGCCGGACCTTCCCCCCCGGAGCAGCCAGGCGGGTCGCGAACAGGAGCGCGCGGCGCGCGGTCGGCGAGAAGTCGGTCGCGACCAGGAGGCGCAGGACCTTCCGGCGGGCGGACGGGTACGGAGGAGATAGGCTCGGCTTGCGCCGGGGCCTTTGGGACGAGGCCCTTCCCGAACGCGCCTGGACCGCGGCCGGACCCTTCACACGCCCGCCCCGGCGAGCACCTTCCTCGGCTGGCAGATGGCGGCGAGGGTCTCGCCGACGCGCAGTCTCTCCGCTTCCCCCGACCTTCCCGGCGGCCGGAAGGCCCGCCGAGCGAGGTCGTTCAGCGACACGACGCCGACGATCCGTCCGCCCTCCTCGACGACGGGGATCCGGCGGACCTTCTCCCGGCGCATGAGGGCGTGGACCACGTCCACGTCGTCGGTCGGCCGGCAGGAGTGGACGACTCTCGACATCGACTCGGAGGCGCGGATGTGGGAGAGGGGGATCGCCCTCGTCCAGGCGCCCATGCACACATCGCGGTCGGTGATCACGCCGCAGAGCCGTTCCGTGCCGGATTCGGCGACGGGAATGAAGCCGCAGTCGTGCTCCCACATGAGACGCGCCACCTCGGAGAGGGGGGCGTCGGGAGGGCAGGAGACGGGGTCGGGGACCATCCATTCACGGACTTGCACGGTGACCTCCTTCCGACCCCGGGGGAGGGGGGCGGAGTGGCGCGGAGAGGAAGGAGACAAGCGGCGTGCCTCGAGGTGCAGAGCTCGCGCGTCTACGCCCGGACCGGGGCGCCCGGGCCAATGGGACGGAGTTTCGCGCGTGGCGAAAAAAAAGTTCGCTTCCCCGCTCCCGGGCCAAGAGACGAATCCTCCGCCGGGAGCGGTGCCCGGAGACGAGGAAGATGATCGAGGGCGGCGGATCCCGCGGGCATGAGCTTTGCGCCGAACGGGTTCAGGGGAGTTCCGTCCCCAAGCCGACCGGCTCGCTTCATGGCCGCCCCAGGATGCACGACCGCACCCGGAACCGCGGATCGCCCCCGACTCCTTGGGCGCTCGTCCTCGCGGGGGGAGCGGGGAGGCGCCTGGCGGGCCTGACCTCCGCACTCCACGGATGGCAGGTCCCGAAGCAATTCGCCACGCTCGTCGGGGGACGCTCGCTCCTCCAGCAGACGGTCGGGCGGATCGCTCCTATCTTCCCGACCCGGCGCACCCTCGTCGTCGTCGGGAACGAGGACGGCGCCCTCGCGCGCCAGCAGCTCGCGAACCGTCCCGGGGTCGAGGTCGCCGCCCAGCCCCGGAACCTCGACACCGCCGCAGGCATCCTCTTCGGCCTCGCTCGGATCCTCGCTCGCGACCGGGAGGCGACGGTCGCGATCTTCCCCTCGGACCACTACGTCCCCCGGCCGGGTCCCCTGCTCCGGAGCCTCGAGGAGGGGCGCGCTTCGATCGCGCGCGGGCTCGCCCGCCTCGTCCTCCTCGGGGTCCCGGCCGACTACCCGGAAACCGCCTACGGGTGGATCGTGCCGGGGGGGAGACCCGATCCGCTGGCGGCGCCCTCGCTCCGGTCGGTCTCCCGGTTCGTCGAGAAGCCGCCGGTCGACCTCGCGCGGCGACTCCTCGAGGCCGGAGCCCTCTGGAACACCCTGATCATGATCGGCCGCGCTCGGACCCTCTGGCGAATGGCGGAGGAGCACCTGCCGGGGCTCGCGCGGGGGTTCTCCGAGTACACGAACGCGGTCGGACAACCGGATGAGGAGGAGAGGCTGCGCGTGATCTACGACCGGAACGAACCCGCCAGTTTCAGCACCGCCCTCCTCTCCCGGACCGTGGGCTTGGGGGTGATCCCCGTCGAAGGGTCGGGCTGGAGCGACTGGGGTTCTCCCGACAAGGTCTTCCGGAGTCTCGAGGGCACGGCGGAACTCGCCGGGCTCCTCGAGCGTGCGGGCCGCGGGGGGTTCCACCAGGAGCGCGAATCCGCGGCGGTTCGCTGAGGAAGGAGTCCGAATGAAGCCGGGTCTCATGCCGGGCCGACCCATCCAGGGAGAGGCGGATCCGATCTCCCGCGAGGCGGGGATAGGAGCGGGCGTCCTCGTCCCCGTCGTCCCCCCGTGCTGGCCAAGTCAGGGGCGAGGATCGCGCGCCCTGGGGGCGAGGCGGGCTCGCGGGAAGCGAGCCGAGGGGCTCGTGCTCGCGCTCCCTCCGCCGATCCGCTTCCGCCTCCGGGAGACCGAGGAGACTCCCCGCAAGCCGGCGGGGACGCGGCCGGGCGGGTCGACGACCTCGCCGTGAAGGAGCGGGCGCCGGGGAGAGCGGCCTCGACCGCTCTCCCCGTCCGGGCCCGCTACGCGCCGGAGGGGACCGCGCCGAGGAGCTCCCTCACGATGCGGAGCAGCTCGTCGGGGTCGAAGGGCTTCGTGACGTAGCGGGTCGCTCCCCACCCGAGCCCCTCCTTCACGTCCTCCGGAGCGGCCTTCGCGGAGACGACGACGATCGGCAGGTCGGGGTTCACGCCCCGCAGCGCCGCGCAGGCGGAGTGGCCCGTCCAGCGCGGCATCATGATGTCGAGGAGGACCAGGTCCGGGCGGAAGTCGAAGGCCTTCTTCACCGCCTCGGCGCTGTTCCACGCGATCTCGACCTCGTAGCCGGCGTGGCGCAGCAGGTCCCCGGCGATCCGGTTGTGGTGGGGGTCGTCGTCAACGACCAGGATGCGTCGCAACGGCTTCTTCTCTTCCACGGATTCTCACCTCCCCTCCGGACCCGGGGCGCGGCGCGCGCGGGAGGACGAGGGCGAACGTCGAGCCCTTCCCGACGGTCGTCTCGACCTCGATGCGCGCGCCGAGCATCCGGGCGAGCCGGAGGCTGATCGACAGGCCGAGCCCCGTGCCGCCGTACTCGCGGCTCGCGGAGCCGTCGCCCTGCCGGAAGTCCTCGAAGATGGTGGCGAGCTGGTCGTCGGGGATCCCGATGCCGGAGTCCGCCACCGAGAGCGCGATCTCCTCCCCCCCCTCCCGCACCTCGCCACCGAGGGCGACGCGGCCCGCCTTCGTGAACTTGATCGCGTTCGAGAGGAAGTTGAGGAGGATGCGGCGCACCTTCTCGCGGTCCGTCCGGACGCGCGGGAGGGGTCCCGAGACGGCGCCGTCGAAGGCGATCCCCTTCCCCCCCACGAGGGGCTCCACGGACCGCCCGAGCTCCGCCAGGACCGCCTCGAGGTCCACCGGCTCGAGGCACACCTCCATCTTCCCCGCCTCGATCTTGGAGAGGTCGAGGAGGTCGTTGATCAGCTCGAGGAGGTGTCCTCCCGTCTCCGCGATCCCCTCGAGCGCCTCCCGCTGCGGCGGGTTCACCTCCCCGTACACCCCCCGGCGGAGGAGGGACCCGTAGCCGAGCACCGCGTTGAGCGGCGTGCGCAGCTCGTGGCTCATGTTCGCGAGGAACTCCGACTTGAGCCGGCTCGCCTGGGCGAGCTCCCGGTTCTTCCCGTCGAGCTCGCGCTGGTGCGCGAGGAGCATCCCGCGGGCGTGCTCGAGCGCGTCCCCCATCGAGTTGAAGGCCCGGGCGACGGAGAGGAACTCGGCGGGCCCGTCCTCGGGGACTCTCGCGCGCAGCTCACCGCGGCCGATCGAGCGCAGCGCATCGAGGATCCTCGGCAGGGGGGCGAGCACGTAACGATGCCCCGCGACGAGCGCGCTCACCCCGACGATGCCGATCGCCGCGGCCAGGAGGGCCTGGGCGCTCCGGAAAGAGCGGACGGCCCCCTCGGAGTCCTCCTGGAGCCGGCGGGTGACGCGGTCCATGAACCCGTACAGGCCGAAGGCGCCCGACAGGATCTCGTTCGCCCGCGCCTCCTTGTCCTCGGCCGTCGCTCCCGCGGACCCCCCGATCGAGGCGAGCACCGCCGTCCGGTAGGAGGCGAAGAGGCCCCCGGCCTCCTCGAGATCGGCGCGCACCTGTTCATCGCGGGTTCCCTTGAGTCCAAGGGGGGGATCGCCGTCGAGGAGGCCCCGCCGGATCCGTTCCCACTGTTCGAGCTCCTCCTCGATGCGGCTGGCGACGGGGTCGCCCGGCCGTCGCATGTAGAAGGCGGCGAGCCCCGCCGTCATGAAGGCGCGCATCCGCTCGCTCCCCGCGTAGTCGATCATCGGAGCGTCCCCCGACAGCCGACGCGCATGCGCGAGGTTGAGCCCGACGATCGCCGCGGGGAGGGCGACGAGGAGGGAGGAGAGCGCGATCAGGCGGGCCCGGATCGACACGGCGATCTTCCCCGGAGAACCCGCCGGGCCGCGCCGAAGAGAGCGTCGGGAAGTGACTTCACCCGGACCTCGACTGCGATGCGGCGCGTCGCCCGCGACACGGGGGAGGGATCGGCGCCGACCCGGGCTTTGAGGCGGCCCCCGGCATTCCGCCGGGGCCTGGAGCGCGTAACCGCGCTCCTCGTTCCGGCGCGCGCGATCTCTCGCGGTCCCTCGACCGTCGCGTCCCGCAGATCCGTCCGCGGGCGACGCGCACGGACATCCCCTTGCAAATCGGGCGCCGGATCCGCGGCCCGCTCCCTCCCTCGGAACGGTCGGAGGACGCCGGTCGATCCGCTCGGCGCCGATCGAAATTTTTCGGCTGAAAGGCTCCAGGGGAGCCAGGGACACGCGCGTCGCCCGGCGTCCCGAAGCCCCTCCGGGCGCCTAGCGCCCCGGCGGTGGGAGGTGATCTCCGCGACCCGCAGCCCGCGGAAGGGGGTTCCCGGGGGGTTCGCCTCGGGGCCCACGATCGATCCGCCGCGCCTCAGTTCGCGCCGTACCCCGGAATCGGCACGAAGGGGTCTCCGAGCGACAGCCCGGTCAGGTCGAGGTAGGAGGACTGGAGGAGCCCCACCGCGTACCCGGTGTTGTGGATCCCCTCGCTCCGGTCGACCTCGACGAAGAAGAAGTTGTAGGCGGCCTTGTAGATCTTGAGCCACTGGGTCTGTTGGTCGGGGGTGAGGGCGTCCCAGTCCGGCTGCTGCGGCGCGCTTCCGGCCGGGCCGGGGAAGGCCCGGGTCGCGCCGGCGGCATTGCGGTAGGCGATCCGCCCGGAGGACTCGGTGAGGGTGTAGGGGCCTCCGCCGAGCCCTTTCGGGAGGGCCGGGTCGTTGATCGCCGCCTCGACGGCGGTCTCGACCGCCAGGAGCATCCCGTGGGTCTCCTCCTGGACCGTCTCGAGGAAGCCGTCCCCGTCGTAGTCGCCGCGCGCGGTCACCTCGAACTGCGGGCCCGCGACGTGGCACTGGTTGCAGGCGAGGGTGTTGTACTTCGGCACGGAGTCGATCCGCCAGAGCGTCGGTTGCGCCACGCCGCCGAAGTTCGCGGGCGCGTTCACGGTCACCCTCCGCCCCGTGTCGACGGAGACGATCGGGTAGGTCCCGGCGTCGGAGCCGTTCTCGAGGACGAGGAGGTCTCCCGCGTAGATCCGGCCGAGGAAGGTCGGGCCTCCCGTGACATGGAAGGACTCGGTTCCGACCTCGACGGCGCCGCCGGAGTGGCTCGTCTCGCCCGCGACCTCCGCCGGCGCCGGGGGCTCGCCCGACCCGCCCTGCTGCATCCACCAGGAGTGTCCGCCGATGGCGAGGTGCCCGCTCTGCCCCGGAGCCGGGGTCACCCTCATGTGGCAGGTGATGCAGCGCTCGTTCTCCGTCTGCCCGCCGACGATGAACGCCGAGGGGATCGCGTGCGGGGAGGACTGGTAGGTCCACCCCGGGTACTCGATCCCGTTCGTCTTCGCGATCATCTCGGCGGCCGAGTTCCCGGCGTGAGGCGCGCGGCGAAGCGCCATGTGGCCGGTCCCGGGGGTGAAGTCGGTCGTGTTCGTCCGCGTGTTGTGGCACATGTAACAGAGGGCCGCCTTCCCGGCGTCCGCGGAGACGCCGTTCAGGAAGGTCACCTGCCCGACGAGCCGCAGCTGCCGGGAGCTCGCCCCCGGCGCGGTCCCCGCGGTCGGGACGTGGGGGTTGTGGCACACCGCGCAGCTCTCGGCGCGCCGCTCGTGCTCCGGAACGATCGGGAGCGGGGCGGCCGAGTTGCCCCACAGGACCTGGCGCGGCTCGGGGAGCGCGGCCGCCGCGTTGAGGGCGAGGACCGAGCCGGAGGCCTCGTGGCAGTTCACGCAGGTGGCGTTGCCGCTCGGGGAGACGACGAGCCTCGAGTGGGCCGCGGTGTTCCAGAGGGTCGGCTGCGAGACGTGGCAGCGGCCGCAGACCCCCTCGTCGACGCTCTTGCGGATCCCCGCCGTGTTCCCTGCGTGGAGGCTGCCGGGTCCGTGGCAGGCCTCGCACTGGACGTTCCCGAGCGCGGCGAGGTCGGGCTCCCGCTCCTTGAGGTCGTCCCAGGTCATTCCGTCGTGCGACCAGTTGCGGTAGAGGGCTTGGTCGTCGAATCCCTTGTTCGGGAGGTGGCCGCTCGCCGTCGCGGAGGGGAGAGCCGTCGTGTCGAGGGTCCGGGACAGGTCGACGGCGTTGAGGAAGGAGGTGCCCGTCGTCCAGGTCCGGAGCTGGGGCAGGTTCATCCAGTCGCTCTCCGCCTGGTAGGCGGCCCAGACAGGAGAGGAGGGGTCGAGCGCCTGCGCGAAGACCTTCGCGTGCGTCGTCTGCGACCAGGGCTCCCGCAGGTTCGCGAGGAAGCCCACGCTCCCTCCGTGACAGGAGCCGCACTCCCCCTGGGCGGGATCGGGGGCGATCCCGACGATCGTCCCCACCCCGGCGTACTGCCCCGCGGTGATCGTGAAGGACTTGAGGTCGAGGCCCGAGCCGTAGATCCGGGAGAGGACCAGGTCGTACGCACCCGTCCGGACCGGGATGAAGAAGGGGGTCCGCTCGTCCGTCGCGGACCCGAGGGAGGAGCGGTTCGGCCGGAAGAGGGAGACGGTCGCCCCGGTCGGGTCGGTGAGGGTCCAGGTCCAGGAATCGACGACGTAGGCGTGGTAGCCGAGGCCGTTCGAGACGACGGAGGAAGAGTCGGTCGCGTGGACGTAGAGGACCCCCGCGCTCCAGTGCCAGGAGCCCGGCAGCGAGTCGACGGCCGGGATCGAGGTCACCTCGACGAGCGGAGTCTGGTTTTCCCGCACCGCCCGCACGGTCGCGACCTCGGAGATCTGGTAGGTCGAGATCGAGCCCCCCGTCAGGACGAAGGAGGCGTTCGGCTCCTGTTTCCGGACCGTCCCCCCGGAGAGGAAGACCGGCTCGCCGAGGGGCACGTTCTCGAGACCGCTCGTCGCGGCGCCGATGCTGAAGTTGACCGTCTCCTCGTCGGTGACGTCGTCGGTGGGGTCGCCGGGGGTCCCCGCGTCGTCCGTGACGGACACCTCGAACTGCGTGAAGCCGGCGGCCGGCGCCCGCACCGCGAGGACGCCCGGCTCCTCGGGGATCTCCATCAGGTCGCCGAGGGCCGGCGTCGTGAAGGAGAGGCTCGCGGTGGCCGCCCCCGTGACCGGCATCCAGTTGGGGCTGCCCGACCACGCGAAGCCGATGGATCCGGTCGGGGCGCCCAAGACGAAGGCCTGGAGGGAGCCCGCGACCCCGTAGCCGCGGAAGTACGCGTCCTCCTGGAGGATCGCCCAGGCGAGCGGAGTCGAGCCGACGAAGTTCGCGACCGCCTGGACGGTGAGCGCGGTGTTGCTAGTGATCCGGTTCACCCGGTAGGCGCCGAAATCGGGGCTAGTGACGTCGAGCACGAGCAGCGTGTCCCCCGGGCTCACGCCGGCGGCGTTGAAGTTCGTCCCGCCCCCGATCGTGAAGTTCTTCGTGCCCGCGGCCGCCGCTCCTCCGGTGCTCGTCGCCTGGGACGTGCGAAGCCTCCCCGCCCGCACGACGAAGGGCTTCACGTGCGCCGCGAGGGAGTCCTGCGCCGTCTCCGACCCGTTCGAGACCGACACGGAGAAGAGGAGGTCGCCTCCCGCGGAGGGGGCGACGAACGAGGCGGTCGCCGTGTCCGCCCCCGTCAGCACGACGGCGGGCCCGCCCGTCTGGGTCCAGGCGTAGGTCAGGGGCGCCCCGGTCCTTTCGTAGGAGGCTCCCGCGTTGAGGTAGACGAGGGCGGTCGCGGCGGCGTCGAAGTCCTGGCCGGCGCTGGCGACCACGTTTCCGACGGCGGGTTGGCCTCCGCCTCCACCTCCTCCCCCGTTCCCGCCGCAGGCGAACGCGAGGAGGGGAACGAAGAGGGTGGTCGAGACGATCCGATGGTCCATGATTCCTCCCCCCGGGAGGATCCCGGAGAAGGGCTTGGTGGTGCGGAGAACCGCGCGTGTCGGAAGGCAACGCCTATGCCACGGTCGCTCCGCGGGAAGGCGTCTCGATTTCGGACAACGGAGACCCGTTTCTAGCAACCCGGCGAAAAATTTTTCTCCGTGAGGGCTCTCCCCCCAGGGCCGCCGGCCCCTCACCGGATCGCCTGGCCGTACCGCGCCTTGTAGAAGGCCTCGACCCGGGCGCGCTCCTCGGCGCCGTCCGCCCGGAGCCAGTCGTGTTCGGGCGTGGAGAGGACCTTCTCGAGGGCAGCGGCCACCTCCGGCTTCGCCTTGGCGATCTCCCGCGCCTGCGGCAGGAAGCGATCGAAGAAGTGCTCGGCGACCTCGGCGAAGCCCTGCCACTGGGCGTAGCCGGGCCCCATCATCGCCGAGCCCATCCGCGCCTGGCGCCCCTCCCGGTGCCAGAGGAAGTACCAGGTCCACTCGATCGGATCGTCGAACGGTTTCGGCGTGAGGAGGCCGGCCGCGGCCAGGTCCTCCATGATCTTGAGTCCCGGCTCGCCGAACCGGCGGTTCCAGAGCTCCACGGCGGCGTCGTACTGGGCGAAGTGCCCGTCCACCCAGGTCGGGGAGTGGCAGTTCATGCAGACGTCCTGCATGTTCGCGCGGTTGATCTCCCAGTCCTCGGGATGCGTCGAGATCGCCGGACGGCAGTTCCAGGAGAGGCGCGCGGAGGGGTCGTGGGTCATCGGCTGGTTCGGCGTCGCGCTCATGTGGCAGGTCGCGCAGGTCGGAGCCGCGCTGTAGTCGACGCCGACGACCCACTTCCGCTTCTCGAGGTGCATCGCCCCCTGGGCGAGGGCGTTCGCGAAGGCGACCCCGTGCTTGCTCTCGGAGTAGATCTCCTCCTGGGGGTGGTCGGGCCCGAGGTGGCACTTCCCGCAGGACTCCGGCCGCCGCGCCATCGCGATGTCGAAACGGTGGCGGGAGTGGCAGGCGGTGCAGGCCCCCCGGGATCCGTCCGGGTTGATCCTCCCCATCCCGGTGTTCGGCCACACCCCCTCCGCGAAGAGCGGCTTCCCCTCGCTGTCCCGGACGACCTTCCCCGCCTCGTCCCGGCGGAACTCGACCGCCTGGCCGTGGCAGCGCCCGCATCCCACGGTCGCCGAGGCGTGCCCCTGGAGCCGCTCGGCGAGCACGGCGTCGAGCGAGTCCCCGACGTTCGCCGCGCGGGAGTGGGCGCTCTTGGCGAACTCGTCGGCGATCCCCTTGTGGCAGCGGGCGCAGTCGTTCGGCGTCACGATCGTCGCGATCAGGCGCCCCCCGTGCTTCCACCCGTCGACCTCCCCTTCCTCCGCGCGGTGGCACTCGTAGCAGCCGATGCCGAGCTCCCCGTGCCGGCTCCCGACCCACTGTCCGACGATGGCGGGGGTCTTCTCCTGGTGGCAGCGGTAGCACCCGCGGCTCTCCTCGGAGAGGAGGGTCTCCGGCTCCGGGGCGAGCCGCTGCTTGCCCCCCTCGATCCAGGCGACGAGGAGGAGGGAGGCGAGGAAGACCACGGAGAGGACGGCGACGAGGACCTTCTTGGCGTTGAGGGTCATGGAGAACCTCGGGGCCGGTTCATGCGAGCGCCTCCCAGATCGTCAGGACCAGGATTCCCGAGAATCCGGCGATCCCGAGGAGGAGGGAGAGCCCGGCCCCGGCCCGCCGGCGCGAAAGCCAGGAGTCCACGAACGGCCAGAAGAGGAAGATGCCCCCGGCGAGCCCGAGGGTCGCCACGGCCGTCTCGAGGCCCGTCAGCTTGAGCCAGCGACACGTGAAGAAGAAGTACCACTCCGGCTTGATGTGGGCCGGCGGATTGAGGGGATCGGCCCGCTCGGCGAGCCCGGCGGGGAAGGCGCAGGCGAGCGTGTTGAGGAGGACCGTCAGGACGAGGAAGACGGTGCACTCCGTGAGGAAGTGGTCGGGGAAGAAGGGGAAGGTCCTCCGGTCCGCCTCCTCCGTCGACTCGAGCCGGCTCACGCCGTGGAGCCGGACGAGCAGGATGTGGACGCCGAGGAGGAGGAAGAGGACCGTCGGGAGGATGCCGATGTGGAGGACGAAGAACCGGGTGAGGGTGTTGTCCGAGATCGTCTCGCCCCCCCGGAGCATGCCGGCGAGGAAGGGCCCCACGAGCGGGGCGGCGGCCGTCAGGTTCCCCGCCACCGTGGCGCCCCAGTAGGAGAGCTGCTCGTAGACGAGGGAGTAGCCCGTGAAGCCGAAGAAGAAGGTCGTCCCGAGCACGGCGACGCCCGCCATCCAGGTGAACTCGCGCGGCTTGCGGAAGGTCCCGGTGAAGAAGACGCGCAGCACGTGCAGGATCACGGACGCGATCATCAGGTGGGAGGACCAGCGGTGGAGGCTGCGGATCCACCAGCCGAAGGAGACTTCCTCCGTGATGTGCCGGACCGAGTCGTAGGCCCGGTCCGGGGAGGGGACGTAGTAGAAGGTGAGGAGGATCCCGGTGACGACCTGGACGAGGAAGAGGTAGAGCGGCGTCCCGCCGAGGGCGAACCACCAGCGCTTGAGGTGGCCGGGGATCGGCTCGTTCAGCCCCTCGCGCAGCGCGCGCGTCGGGAGGGGAATCCTCTCGGCGAGGAAGCCCGTTGGGGTACTCCCCCCGCTTCCGCGGAGTTCGAGGGGCCGGACGCGAGGGACTCCCGGTTCACCGCATCAACCCTCCACCAGGGTGATGTAGAGGGCCTCGTCGGTCGCCTCGATCGCGTAGCGGGCGAGCCGCTGG
>CBRGOK010000003.1:0-27141 GCA_967798035.1 uncultured bacterium | reverse complement strand
CTCGACCCCCCGCCCCGGTGGCCGCCTCCTCGTTTCCCCCCCCCGCCCCCGCGCCCTCCCCGGGCCCGCCGGGCCGCCCCCGGCTCCCGCCGGAGGCGGAGACGGGCCCGCCCGCGGCTCGGCGAACAGGGATATGGTACCATTCCGCATTCTCGTCCGGCCGAGGGTGCCGGGGATGTCGAGGGGGGAGCCGAGCAGGATGACGCACGAGAGATCCTTCTGGCTGCGGAGGCCGACGTCCGCCGCGGCCCTTCGCGCGCTGGCGGCATGCGCGGTCGCGGCCGTCGCGATCGCTTTCCTCGCCGCGCGCGAGAGCCCGCTCTCGGCCCGCGCCCTCCTCCCCTTCGACGAGGATGTCCTCCCCTCCCTCTACCTCTCCTCCATCCCGGGGGAGCCGGACCGCGTCCTCTTCACTCCCAACCGGAAGAAGTCGACCCTCCAGCGCGACCGCGCGGAGCAGCCGGGCCGCGGCTACTACGTCCGGCGCTACGGTGACCCTGCGCGCCCGGGCCTGCCGGAGCGCCTCCTCCTCACGAGCCGGAGCCGCGGCGCGCACCTTCTCGTTCCGGTCGGGGCCCTCGACCTCGGGCGGGCCCTCGCCACGCGCCTCCCGGAGCCGGGGGACGGGGGACCCGAGTCCCTCCCGGTCTCGAGCGGCCTGGTGACCGTGTTCCAGGACCGCCTTTTCTTGGGGGTCTTCCTCGAGCTGCGCTTCCCGCCCCGGCCCGTGGACGAGAAGGGGGTCCGCCGCGAGTACGACCTCGTCGTCGTGCGCGAGAACCTCGTGCGCACGACCGACTTCCTCCTGCAGCCGAACCCGCGCAACTACCGGGCGGCCCTCGTCCACGGGACGATGCCCGCGGGGCCCTTCCGGACCCGGCCAGGCACGCCGCGCGAGCTGGTCTTCGCCTTCCCCGAGGACGCCTCCGACCCCTGCGAGCCTCTCTGGCTCCCCGTGTCCCTCTTCGAGGAGCTCGGCCTCGCGTGGGGAGGGGAGGTCCCGACGATCGTCGACGACCGCTGGAACCTGGAGGCGCTCCCCACGTTCCCGGAGTCCCCTGCCACGCCGGAGTTGCGCGCGCAGCTAGGGCGGGCCGGCGGCATGCACCTCGCCGCGCGCCTCGAGAGCGTGCCGGAGCGCGAGCGGCTCGCGAGGACCCTCGAGACCTTCCTGGGTTCCTGAGGACGGCGATGGCCTGGCGCTACGAGCTCAAGTACCTGGTGGACCAGCGGGCGCACGCGGGCGTGAGGCAGGTCCTCCGCGCGCGGCTCCTCCGCGGGGACTTCGTCGACGAGGCGGGAGGCTACCCGGTCCTGTCGCAGTACTACGACGGACCGGGGCTCCCGAACTATCTCGACAAGATCGGCGGCCTCGAGCGGCGCTCGAAGGTGCGCCTGCGAACCTACGCCTGGCGCTTCGGGCCGGAGGCGGCCTGGTTCCTCGAGGCGAAGCGCAAGGAGAACGCCTCGATCGCGAAGCAGCGGCTCCGGGTCGCGCCCGGAGGCGTGGACCCCCTCGATCCTTCGAGCTGGGACGTCCTCGGCGAGGCCGGCGCCCCGTTCCTCCAGGCGCGCGAGCTCGACCGGCTCGAGCCGACGGCCCAGGTCTGGTACCAGCGCGAGGTCCTCTCCTCGCCCGACGGGGAGCTGCGGGTCACCTGGGACGAGCTGATCCGCGCCCTCTACCCCGGCGAGGCGATGACGACCTCCCTCCTCTACGACGAGGGGCGCGCCGTGATCCCCGACCACACCGCCGTCCTCGAGGTGAAGGCGGCGCAGGTCGTGCCGGCCTGGCTGAGCGCGCTCGTCGCCCGCGCCTCGCTCACAACCGAATCCGTCTCCAAGTACGTCCGGGCCATGATCGTGCTCGGGCTTTCGAGAAAGGTGTCCGCCACATGCTGACCGCCGCCCTCTTCGCCGCGCAGGCCGTTGCCCCGCCCGCCACGGGGGACTCCCACGGGTTCGCCCTCGACCAACTGTTCAACCTGACGGAGTCGGGGGCCTTCCGGCTCTTCGACCTCCTCACCGGGCTGATCCTCTGCGCTCTCCTCACGCTCGGCCTGGTCCAGGCCTACCGCGCGACCCACCGGGGGGCGACCTACTCGGTCGCGTTCCTGCAGTCCCTCTTCATCCTGGGGGCCGGCACGACCCTGATCATGATCGTGATCGGGAGCAACATCGCGCGGGCCTTCAGCCTCGTCGGCGCCCTCTCGATCGTCCGCTTCCGCACGGCGATCAAGGATCCCCGCGACGTCGGGTTCGTCTTCGCGGCCCTCGCCCTCGGGATGGCGTGCGGGACGGGCTTCTACGCGGCCGCGATCCTCTTCACGGTCGTCCTGAGCGTCCTCCTCCTCCTCCTCTCGCGCCTGAACGTCGGCGCGGCCGCTTCGAACGAGGCGATCGTGCGCGTGACGCTCGCGCCCGCCTCCAACGGCGCCCTCGACTCCGTCGAGGCGACGCTGAAGAGCGCCCGCGCCGAACCGGTCCTCATCAACCGGGTGACCGACGGGTCCTCGGGCGGCCAGACGCTCTCCTGGCGCGTCCGGACGGGG
This sequence comes from uncultured bacterium, assembly GCA_967798035.1. GTDB lineage: Bacteria > Planctomycetota > UBA1135 > UBA1135 > JAKEFM01 > JAKEFM01. The sequence continues at coordinate 24,589 of CBRGOK010000003.1, read as the reverse complement.
GAGGGCCCCGCGCAGGGCGAGCTCCAGGAGCGGCTGGCGCAGATCAAGGGGGTCGCGTCGGTCGGCGTCTACGTCGTCGACGACTTCCACGTCCTCTAGTGCCGAGCGGCCGCAAGCCTCCGCGCCCCGTCACGCCCCTCCGGGCCCTCCTCTGGCTCGGGGCGCTCGCCGCGTTCCTCTTCGGCTTCGACCTCCTCCAGCGCCTCGCCTCCTACAAGGTCCTCGAGCGGGACCGCCGCTCCCTCGTCCGCACGGTCCGGCGTCCGGTCAAGGACTCCCTCCTCTGGGTCGCCCACGGCCTCGACGGGGGGCCGTCGACGGAGGGGCTGCCGGTGTTCGACTTCCAGCTCCGGCCCGAGGACCGGGCCCTCCTCGAGGACAACATGCGGCGCGTGCAGCTGATCGGCACGCACGACGAGCAGACGCGCTCCTGGGTGGAGGGGCGCATGACGGTGGAGGGGCAGACCTACGACGTCCGGATCAAGCTCCGCGGCCGCCAGTACTACCACGTCGTCCCGCCACGCCCGAGCCTGCGCGTGTCGCTGCGCCGCGGGCGGACCTACCGGGGCGCGAAGGTCTTCAACCTCATCGAGCCCTTCGACAAGACCGCCGACCAGGTGTTCCTGTGGGAGTCGGAGGAGCAGGGGCTCGTCGGGTGGGACCAGACCCTGGGCGTGATCGCCTTCGGGGGGGAGCCGGTGGGGCTGTGCCAGTACGTGGAGCAGGTGCGCCGGGAGACCGGCGACCGCTACCACCGTCCGGAAGGGGTCTTCTTCCGCGGGGAGGCGAGCGACGGGGACGGGGAGAACATCTACGCGGAGGGGAGCGACCCGAAGCGGTGCCTCCCGGTCGTGAAGCGCGTGATGGGATGGCTCGCCGACACGGAGACGACCGTCCCCTTCGAGGAGATGCGCGAGGCGATGGACCTCGGGCGCCTGCGCTGGTTCACGGCGCTCACGGAGCTCTCGGGCGACAGCCACGGCCTGGCCCCGTTCAACATGAAGGGGTTCTGCGACCCGGTGTCGCTGAAGGCCGAGTTCCTGATCTGGGACACCCGCTTCGGCGACTGGAGCTCGCTCCCCGAGTCGCAGTTCCCCACCGAGGGGACGCAGTTCCTGCGGTGCGACCGCTACCGGGCCCTCCACGACGAGACGCTCTACAGGCTGGTCGAGGAGCGCGTCGAGTCGATGCTCGCCACCTTCGAGGACTTCTACGACGAGAACGGCGAGCGATTCGAGGAGGACGCCCTCTACTGGTTCCTGCGCGGCGGGCCCGACGGCGGGTTCATGAAGGATCGGCAGGCGAGGTTCGAGCGGACCCTCCGGAAGAACGCCGCGGACATCCGCGCCGCGCTCACGGGGGAGAACCTCGAGTGGTTCCTCGACGCCTCCGCCCGGGAGATCTCCCTGCGGACGAAGGACCGCGGATCGAAGGTCGTGACCCATCTCGTCCTCTCCTCCCGGCCCGGGCCGGTGCCGCTCGAGCGACCGGCGACCGTCTACGGCCGCTATCGCGAGCACCAGCCCGTCGTCGTCCTCCCCCTCCCGTCGGGGGTCGAGGCCTCGGAGGTGGTCGGCGTCCTCGCGCATCGGCTGCACGGCGGCGCGGCGGTGGCGCCCGTGCGGAGCGAGGGGCCCCTCGAGGGGACGCGCACGCCCCTCCCGGAGGAGCGCCTCCCCTCCCTCCCCCGCCTCCCGAAGGGCTTCCAGGTCGACGCCGCCGCGGGCTCGATCGTCGTCGGTCCGGGGAAGGTGGCGCTCGTGAACTCCCTCTCCCTCCCCCTCGGGTGGGGCGTGGAGCTGCGCCCCGGGACGATTCTCGAGATGGGTCCCGCGGTGCTCCTCGAGGTCCGGGGGGACTTCGCGGCGCGGGGCACTCCATCCGAACCGATCGAAGTGCGCCGTTCCGGAAGCGACCCCTGGGGAGCCGTGTCGGCCGTCGGGGAGCCGGGCGCTCGGATCCGCGTCGAGCTCTCCCACTTCCTCCTCCGGGACGGCGGGGGCTCCGACGCAGGCCGGGTGCGCTACACGGGCTCGCTCGCGATCTACTACGCGGACGCGACCCTCGAGCGCGTGACGATCGAGGGGGCCCGTTCCGAGGACGCGATCAACCTCAAGCAGTGCACGTTCCGGACGACGGACTGCGTCTACCGCGGCGGGGCGAGCGACGCGGTCGACTACGACTTCTGCAAGGGGACGGACGTCCGGACGCTCGTCGAGGACTTCAAGAACGACGGCATCGACATGTCGGGCTCGGAGATCCGGCTCGACGCGCCGGTCGTGCGCCGCGTCGGCGACAAGGGCCTCTCCCTGGGGGAGTCCTCCCGGCCCGAGGTCCTCGGCGCCCAGGTCAGCGAGGCGCGCGCCGGCTGCGCCGTCAAGGACGGGACCGACGCGGTCATCGAGGACCTCACCGTCACCCGCTGCCGCTCCGCCGTCGAGCTCTACGTCAAGAAGCCGGGCTTCGAGCCTCCCCACGGCACCTTCCGCCGCCTCGTCGCCGTCGACGTGGAGGGGCTGGCCGTCGTCGACCACCGCGCGGAGGCGACCTTCGAGGACGCCGTGCGCGTCGGCGGCCCGGAGCGGCCGATGCGGCCCTTCGCCGGGACCCGCAACGAGGTCCGGGAGGGCCTCTCCGGGCTCCCCTCCGACGCGCTCCTCTCCCTCGCGACGGAGATCCGCTCCGCCCGCCCCCGCTGAGGGGCGCCGCTACTCCGTCTCCTCCACCCCCAGCAGGTTCCGCACGATGGGGAGCTTCCGCAGCTCCGGAAAGACGGCTCCGACCGCCATCGTGCGGCGGTGGATCCGGAGCAGCGCCAGGAACGCGACCACGACGAGCCCCACCTCGACGGCGACCGGGGGATCGACGAGGGCGTCGAACCCCATGATCAGGAGGACCGCGCCCGCCAGGCTCGCGTAGACGAGGAGGTAGCGCCTCCGGAGGAGCTTGACCTGCGTCCCGAGGTGGAGCCCGAGATGGAAGAGGAGGTTCTCGAGCACGTGGCCGAGGGAGACCGCGACGGCCGCCCCGAACGCGCCGTGGGTCGGGACGAGGAACCAGGCGAGGAGGAAGGAGAGGCCGGTGGCGAGCCCTGTGGCGACCGCCACGGAGCGGACGCGCCCGTAGACCTGGAGCGTGAACGCGTTCAACCCCATCGCCGCGTTGACGTAGTTCCCCGCCCCGAGCACGGCGAGCGCGGCGCCCGCCCCGGCGTACCGATTCCCGAAGAGGGCGACCGTCACGGGCTCCGCGAGGACCGTGCACGCGGCGAGGACGGGGAAGGTGGCGACGGAGATCCACATCGCCGTCTGCCAGAAGAGGTGGTCGATCGAGCGGTGGTCGCCCCGCGCGAGGAGGCGGGTCGCCGCGGGGACGTAGAGGAGCTTCATGCTCTGGAGGACGACCAGGTTCAGCCCCGCGACCGGCGCGATCGCCCGGAAGTCCGCCACCTCGGTCGTCGAGCGCACCGCCTCGAGCACGATCACGACGAGGGTCGTGCGCGCGACGTGCGCGACGTCCGAGAAGAAGAGGGGGAGCCCGAAGGTGAGGACCTCGCGCACCGGGAAGCGCAGCTCCCGGCGCACGAAGTGGCGCAGGATCCCCCGACGGGCGAAGGCGGTGCGCAGGATCGGCCCGTAAAGGAGGACGGCCACTCCCCCCGCGACGACGTACGCGAAGGCGAGCATCCGGACGTCCCCGTCCGCGAGGACGACGAAGAGAACGGCGAGGAGCTTCAGCGACGGCCCGAGGACGAAGCGCCGGAAGAAGACGGCCAGGGGGCCGGCGAACGCCGCCAGGACGTGCTCGCCGAGGCTGTCGAGCGCCTGCAGCGGGGCGAGGGCGATCAGGATGAGGAGGAGGGACGCGGCGAGCGGGTCGCTCACGTGCGGCTCGACGAGGACCCCGGACAGCGCGTTGGACGCGCCGACGACCAGCACCCCGAGGCCGAGCACGGTGCCCCCGGCGAGGAGGAGGGTGCCGAACATCGTCCCGTACTCGTGCTTCTCCTCGTACATCGGCGCCATCCGCGAGACGGCGCGGCCCAGGCCGAGCAGGATCGCGTTCGACACCGTCCCGGCGATCGCGAAGGCGTAGGCGAAGGCCCCGTAGTCGCTCTTCGCCAGGTACCGGACCGTGAAGACCTGGACGGCGAAGTTGACGAGGAGCGAGATACCGCGCCCCACGAGGAGGAGCGTCGAGCCGCGGATGTGCTCCCGCGTCGCCGCTCGGGCGGCCCCCGGCAACGATCCCGGCCGGGCCGGCTCCGCACTCATGCGGGCGGGGATGCTAGGGGGATCGCTCGGCACGCGGAAGGAGGGCCGCTCCTTTGACGGTCGCCGGGGAGATCGGGGCAGCGTGTTTCATCGTCCGGAATGCGCCACGGGGCCGGCTTCCCGCGCCCCGCCGGGGCGCGGGCCGGTCCATGTCTCGGCAAGGGCCGGCGCCTTCATGAGGGCCGGCCCACCCCCAGCGCCGCCGCGCTCGCCATGGGGGGGGGCCTCCCCGGCTTCGCCGCGGGATCGGGGGAGGGCCGCTGGCGACGACCGGCCCACCGTCCGCCCCCCCGCCACGGCTGCGCCCATCGCGGCGGATCGTGCATCCCATCGCGACGGCCGCCAAGTCGAGGTCGCCGCCTCCGGCGGGTCTGCTTCGGGGGCCCGCGCCGGCGGTGAGGTGATTCCCCGGGTTCGGTTCCGAGGGGCCGAGAGGGGAGCATTCCCGGTCACCGCGGAGACTCCCGGATGCTGTTCGGGCTCACGACGAATGGAGTCCCGCCCGTCGCCCGATTCGTGACGGTCTAGAATGCCATCCGACACGCAGCAAGGCTCGATGAAGGGACGCGCCCCGTGAGATCGCCAGTCGGCGTCGGACTCTTCTGGTTCATCTGGGCAACTTGTGCCCGGCTCTCCCACGGACAGGTCCTCCTCTGGTCGATGGGCGATCCGACTCCTCCGGCCGGGGGATTCGGCTTCTCCGTCGCGAGTCCCGGGGATGTCGATCTCGACGGATCGCCCGACATTCTCGTCGGAGAATACGCCGCCAGCCCTGCAGGAGTTCTCGGAGCCGGTCAGTTTCATCTGCTTTCGGGCGCTACGTCCTCACTCCTGGGCACATTCGCAGGATCCTCGATGAGCGGTTGGCTCGGCTGGAGGGTGGCTGGCGTCGGCGACGTGGACGCCGACGGCACCCCCGATCTGGCCGCGGTCGAGGCCGGGTCGTTCGTGGTCCAGGTGTTTTCGGGCTCCGCCGGGACGAGCCTCCTCGTGTTACCTGGGTTCGGCGGCGTCGCTGGGCTCGGCGACATCGACGGAGACGGCTTCGGCGAGATTGCGGTCGGCGACATGACGGTTAACTCTCCGCCCTCGGCGATCGATGCCGGCGCGGTGACGATCTACTCGGGGCAAACCGGGGCGACCCTGCAAACTTTCCTCGGCTGGTCGTCCTACCAGGTCCTGGGAGCGGCGGTCGCAGCAGCGGGTGACCTGAATGGGGACGGGACGCCCGACGTCATCGCGGGCGCGCCCACGCTTTATCCCTTCGCGGCGACCACCAACGCGTACGTCCAGGCTTACTCGGGGACCGGGGGCGCTCCCCTGCTTTCCCTGACGTCCTTGTTCGGATCGGACAGGCTCGGAGCCGCCGTGGCCGGGGGAAGCGATGTGACGGGAGATGGGGTTCCGGACATCCTCGCTGGCGGGCCGGCCTCCGTGAACAACACGGGAATCGCCCATCTGTTCTCGGGATCGACCGGCGCCCTGGTCTACACACTCATCGTGCCAGGATTCCCCTCGTACTGGGGAAGCAGCGTCGGAATGCCGGGGGACGTGGACGGGGACGGCTCGAACGACATGCTCGTCGGCGGTTACGGTACGTTCGCCGGCCAGCCGACCCTGGGGCGCGTGACGATCTATTCCGGCGCCTCGGGCCTCGAGATCCTGAACATCGCGAACGCGAGCGTCCCGGTCGGGTTCGCTCAGTCCGCCGCACCAGCAGGCGATGTAAACGGGGACGGATTCCCCGATGTCGTGATTGGCTCGGTTCCGGGGACCGGTCCGGGGAACGTCTATCTCTACTCGGGCGCACCGCCCGGCATCGTGTCCTTCGGAGCGGGGTGCCCGGGCTCGAGCGGCACTCCGCCCCGAATCGGCGCGACCGGAAGTCCGGCGCCCGGAACAACGTTTTCGGTCCACGTCTCCTCCGCACTCGGGGGGGCGGTCGCAGCGCTTCTGCTGGGCGGGTCGAACACGACCTGGTTCGGAATCCCATTGCCGCTTGACCTCTCGTTCCTGGGTCTTCCGGGCTGCTCCCTCCGCGTCTCGCCGGACTTCGTGGTCTTCCTCCCCACGATTGGCGTCGGATCGACGGCGGGCCATGCGACGGTTTCGGGGATGATCCCAGCGAGCTCGGCACTCTCGGGACAGTCGGTGTTCGCCCAATGGTTCGTCGTGGAACCCGGCTTCGGACTCCCGCCGGTGTCGTTCACACGAGGGCTCCAGGTCACCGTGCAGTAGTCGCCCGGGAGCGCATCGCGATCGATCCGGCGGATCGCGGAATCCGAGGCGTGCGGGAGAGAGAGGAAGCGCGGGCCGCGACGTGGCTCGCGGTCCGAGCGGGGATCAGCACTCCGCGGGCACGGTCGAGGAGGGGACCTTCGAGGAACCTCTCCTCCGCAGCCGCGTGGCCCCGTACCGCCGCGCCCATCCGGCGAGGGCCGCCGCGGTCGCGGATCGGGGGAACTTCCCCGGTTTCGCGGCGAGATCGAGGGGGTGACCGGAGGCGACGACCCGCCCTCCCTCCGCCCCCCCGCCCGGGCCGAGGTCGATCACCCAGTCGGATTCGGCGATGAGGTCGAGATTGTGCTCGATCACGACGAGGGTGTCCCCCCGCGCGACGAGGAGATGGAGGACCTCGACGAGGCGGGAGGTATCGGCGATCGAGAGCCCCGTCGTCGGCTCGTCGAGGACGAAGAGGGTGCGGCCCGCCGAGACCTTCCCGAGCTCCTCGACGAGCTTCAGGCGCTGCGCCTCTCCCCCCGAGAGGGTGGGCGAGGACTGGCCGAGGGCGAGGTAGTCGAGGCCCACCTTCTTCATCAGGTCGAGGGGCCGGAAGACCTCCGGGTGCGGGCGGAAGAACTCCGCCGCCTCCTCGACGGTGAGGGCGAGGACGTCGGCGATCGACTTCCCCTTGAACGCGACGGCGAGCGTCTCGCCGCTGAAGCGCTTCCCTTCGCACGCGTCGCAGGGGACCTTCGCGGCGGGGAGGAAGGACATCTCGACCGTGAGGACCCCCTGCCCCTCGCACTTCTCGCAGCGCCCGCCCGGGAGGTTGAAGGAGAAGCGCCCCGGCGCGTAGCCGCGCGCCCGCGCCTCGGGGGTCGCGGCGAAGAGCCGCCGGATCGCGTCGAAGATCCCGACGTAGGTCGCCGGGACCGACCGGGGATTGCGTCCGATCGGGCTCTGGTCGACCTCGGCCACGCGCTCGAGCGCCTCCCAACCCTCGATGCGCTCGTGCGCGCCGGGCCTCGCGGGGACTCGGTGGACGAGTCGCCGGAGTCCCTCGAAGAGGACGTCGCGGGCCAGGGTCGATTTCCCGGAGCCCGAGACCCCGGTCACGCAGGTGAGCCGGCCGAGCGGGACCGAGACGTCGATCCCGCGGAGGTTGTGCTCCCTCGCGCCCCGGACGCGGATCCACCCCTTCGGCCGTTCCTCCGTCCGGGGATTCCGGCGCCCGCGCCCCTCCCCTCGCAACGCCCGGCCGGTGGCCGAGTCGGCCTCGGCGAGGTCGGCGGGCGCGCCGATCGCCACGAGCGCCCCGCCTCGCTTGCCCGCCCCGGGGCCGAGGTCGAGGACGAGGTCGGCCGCGCGGATCGTCGCCTCGTCGTGCTCGACCACGAGGACTGTGTTCCCGAGGTCGCGCAGCCGCCGCAGCGTCCCGAGCAGTCGCGCCCCGTCGCGCGGGTGGAGGCCGATCGTCGGCTCGTCCAATACATAAAGGAGGCCCGTCAGGTGGGAGCCGAGGGCCGCGGCGAGCCGGAGGCGCTGCGCCTCCCCTCCCGAGAGGGAGTCTCCCCGCCGGTCGAGGGCGAGGTAGTCGAGGCCGACCTCGACGAGGAAACGGAGCTTCGGGAGGAGCTCGCGGCGGATCGGTTCGGCGACGGCACGGTCGCGCGCGGAGAGGTCGAGTCCCTCGACCCACTCGAGCGCCTCGGCGACGGTCCTGCACGCGACCTCACCGATCCGGGTCCCGGCGACGCGGACGGCGCGCGATTCGGTGCGGAGGCGCTCTCCCCCGCACTTGTGGCAGGGGCTCTCGGCGAGGAAGCGCCGGAGGTTCGCCTCCCCCTTCTCCTCCTCGAGGTAGACCCGCAGCCTCGGCACGAGCCCGTCGAACTCGTCCGTGCCGTGGAGGAGCGCCTCGCGAGCCCGGGAGGAGAGCCGCTTCCAGGGCCGGCGCGTGTCCAAGCGGAGAACCTCCTTCGCCTGCCGCGCAAACACTTCCGAGGCGCGCGGCCCGAACGGCTCGCCGCGGAGGACAGGGAACGGGCCCTGCGCGAGGGAGAGGTCCGGATCCGGGACGAGGAGGGTCTCGTCGAAGTCCTCGAGGAACCCGTACCCCTTGCACTCCGGGCACCACCCGCGCGGGCCGGCGAAGGAGAACGCGCGCGGGTCGGGCTCCGGGACCCCGGTCCCGCAGCGGGGGCAGAGGAGCGAGACCGAGAAGGCGGCCTCCGCCCCGCGCTGCGGCGCGACGACCATCGCGCCCTTGCCCCGCTCGAGCGCCCGGCGGACGAGGGGCTCGATCGAGCGGACGGCGGCGACCCTCGCCTCCGCGACGACCGCCTCGATGTCGTGCTCCCGGAAGCGCGAGAGCGCCGGGGTCGGCTGCGTCCGGACGAAGCGTCCGTCGACGCGCGCGGCCTTCACGCCCTCCTTAGCGAGGCGCTCGAAGACCTCGCGGTGGAACCCCTTCCGCCCCCGCACGACCGGCGCGAGGAAGCGGACCTGCTCCCCCGCGAAGCGCTCCGCGACCTCCTCGGCGATCCGCGCCGGAGACCCTCCCTTCAGCGCCCGGTCGCAGGTGGGGCAGTGGGGCACGCCGACGCGCGCGTAGAGGAGCCGGAGGTAGTGCCAGACCTCGGTCAGCGTCGCGACCGTCGTCTTCGCCGTCCCCCGGGTCGTCCTCTGCTCGATCGCGACCGACGGCGGGATCCCCTCGATCCGGTCGACGTCGGGCTTCCGCAGCGGCTCGATGAACTGGCGCGCGTAGGGGGAGAGCGTGTCGATGTAGCGGCGCTGCCCCTCGGCGAAGAGGACGTCGAACGCGAGGGAGGACTTCCCCGAGCCGCTGGGTCCGGTCACGACGACGAGGCGACCCTGGGGGATCTCGAGGGACAGGTTCCGGAGGTTGTGCTCGCGGGCCCCCTCGACGCGGAGCGTGGCGACGTCCCCGAGTCCGTCCCCGTCGACGGGAACCAGCTCCCGGGAGGAAACCGCCTCGGCCTCCGACTTCCCCTCGAGGAGCGTCCGGAGGTAGGCGCCGGTGACGGAGTCGGGAGTGAGAGCGACCGCCTCGGGCGATCCCTCGGCGACGATCCGGCCTCCATCCGCTCCCGCCCCGGGTCCGAGGTCGATCACCCGGTCGGCCGTCTTGATCAACTCCCCGTTGTGCTCGACGACGACGAGGGTGTGGCCCGCCTCGAGGAGGAGCTCGAATGCCCGGAGCAGCGGGGGGAGGTCCGCCGCGTGGAGGCCGGTCGACGGCTCGTCGAAGAGGAAGAGGTTCCCCCGCCGGGTCCACCCCCGGCCCGGCTCCGCGATCGCCGCGGCGAGCTTGAGCCTCTGCGATTCCCCCCCGGAGAGGGCGACGATGCTCTGCCCGAGGCGGACGTAGCCCATCCCGACCTCGACCGCGGGCCGCAGCCTCGCCCTCAGCAGCGGGGCGTCGGCGAAGAACTCCATCGCCCCCTCGAGCGTGAGGTCGAGGATCTCCCGGACGTTCTTCCCGCGGAACCGGACGCGCAGCACCTCGGGTCGGAACCGGTCCCCGCCGCACTCGGCGCAGGGCACGAAAACGTCGGCGAGGAACTGCATCTCGATCTTCTCGAAGCCCGCTCCCTCGCACGTCTCGCAGCGCCCGCCCGGGGCGTTGAAGGAGAGGGAGGCCGCGTCGAGGTCCGCCTCGCGCGCCTCGGGGGTCTCGGCGAGGACCTTCCGGATCCGGTCCCAGACCCCGAGGTAGGTCCCGACCGTCGAGCGCGGCGATCGGCCGATCGGCGCGGTGTCGACGAAGACGACGTCGCGGACGAGTTCACCCCCCTCGATGCCGTCGCACGGGCCCGGCTCCTCGACCGGGAGGCCCCGCTGCCGGCGCAGCCCGCGGTGGAGGACCTCCTCCACGAGGGAGGACTTCCCCGAGCCCGAGACCCCGGTGACGCAGGTGAGCGCGCCGAGCGGGAACCGGACGTCGATCCCCTTCAGGTTGTGGGCGCGCGCGCCCCGGACGAGGATCGCCGCCCCGTCGGTCCGCCTCCGCTTCCCGGGCATCGGGATCCGGAGCGCGCCCGAGAGGTAGCGCCCCGTGGAGGAGTCCTTCGCCGACGCCGCGCCGTCGACCGGGCCCTCGTAGAGCACGTTTCCCCCCGACTCGCCGGCTCCGGGGCCGAGGTCGATCAGATGGTCGGCCGCGCGGATGAGGGCGGGGTCGTGCTCGACGACGACCGCGGTGTTCCCTCGCTGGACGAGCCTCCGGAGGATCCCCAGGAGCCGGTCGTTGTCCCTCGGGTGGAGCCCGATCGAGGGCTCGTCGAGGACGAAGAGGGTGTTCGTCAGGGCGGACCCGACCGCGGTCGTCAGGTTCACGCGCTGCATCTCCCCCCCCGAGAGCGTCCGGCTCTGGCGGTCGAGGGTCAGGTACTCGAGCCCGACCTCGCAGAGGTAGCGCAGCCGCGCGCGGGCCTCCTCCAGCACCGGCGCGCACGCCTCGGCCAGCGCGCGGGGGAGGTCGAGCCCGTCGAAGAACGCGCGAAGCTCCCCGACCGGCATCGCGTACAGCTCGGCGATCGTCTTCCCGCCGAGCCGGGTCCGGAGGGACTCCGGCCGGAACCGGGTTCCGTCGCAGTCCGGGCAGGGGACGTACGCGCGATAGCGCGAGAGGAGGACGCGGACGTGCAGCTTGTAGATCTTCGTCTCGAGCCAGCGGAACCAGCCCGCGATCCCCCACCAGTTCCCCTCGTGCCAGCCGCCCGGCTCCCCCTCCCAGAGCCACTTCACCCGCGCCTCCTTCAACCGCGCGTACGGAACGTCGACCGGCACGCCCCGCTTCTTGCAGAACTTCAGCACCTCGCGCCGCTCCCACGAGGTCTTCTCCGTCGTCCAGGGCTTGATCGCCCCCTCCAGGATCGACTTCCGCGGGTCGGGGACGACGAGGTTGCGGTCGATCTCGATCACGCGCCCGAATCCGCGGCACTTCGGACAGGCCCCGATCGGGGAGTTGAAGGTGAAGAGCGCCGGGGTCGGATCGGGAACCTCGATCCCGCACTCGGGGCAGCGCAGGCGCGCGTCGAACCGCATCGCCCCCCTCTCCCCCTCCCGGGCGACGGCCACGCGGCCTCCCCCGTGGGCGAAGGCCTGCTCGAGCGCGTCGACGATCCGCGACCGCCGCGCGGGGTCGAGGGAGATCCGGTCGACGACGACGAGGAACCTCCCGTCGGCAGGCGGCGCCATCTCGCGCAGCCGTCGAACCGCCCCCGCCGAGAAGGCGCGGACGAACCCCTTCCGCCCCAGTTCTTCCCGGATCGCGGGGAAGTCTTCCGCGGGCGCCTGCGGCCCGTCGAATCCGAGCAGGACCGCCTCTCCCGGATGTTTCCCGAGCAGCTCGTCCGCGACGTCCTCGGGCGTCCGGCGGTGGAGCGGGCCCCCGCACTTCTCGCAGTGCCGCACCCCCGCCCGCGCGAAGAGCACCTTCGCGTAGTCGTGGATCTCGGTGACGGTCCCGACCGTCGAGCGCGAGGAGCGGACGGAGTTCCCCTGCTCGATCGCCACCGCGGGCGGGATCCCCTCGACCGAGTCGATCGCCGGGCGGTGGATCCTCTCGAGGAACTGCCGCGCGTAGGCGCTGAACGACTCGACGTACCGCCGCTGCCCCTCGGCGAAGAGGGTGTCGAAGGCGAGGGAGGACTTCCCCGAGCCCGAGACCCCGGTGACGACGACATACTTCCCCCTCGGGATCTCGAGGTCGAATCCCTTGAGGTTGTGCTGGCGGCAGCCGCGGAGGACGATCGCTCGTCCGTCGCGGCCCGCGCGGGGGGCGGGCGTCCCTCCACTCATCGGGCCGGGGATCGTAACGCGACTCCCCGGGGATCCCGCTCCCCGCGGGCCCCCCCGACGTCTCGACGGAGGTGATCCTCCCGGCACCGCGGGCGGCGGACGGAGTAGACTCGAGCCGGCGCTCCGCGGCGCCCGAGGGTGATTCACGAAGTGCCCTACCTGTTCGCGACGGTCTTCGCCGCCTTCCTCACCGTCGAGGTTCCCGTCGGATGGGGCATCACGGTGCTCTCCGCCCGGTTCGACCTCTCCGCGTTCGCCGTGCCCCGATTCACTCCTTCCGCGGCCTCTCCGTCGCCGACACCGCCGACGCAGGGATCGAGTCGATGAGCGTCAGGGACCTGGCCCACCCTGCCCGGAGATTCCCCTCCCCCACCGGTTCACCGGGGGGAAGGGCTTCCGGATTTCCGCCGTCGTCGAGCGCTCCGTCGCCCGCAACGGCGCCGCCCTCTGCAAGTTCATTCTCCACGTCTCGAAGGGGGAGCCGTGGAGGCAGATCTTCGATCGCCCGAGGGATCCAGAGAAGCACTGGAAGTTTTCGACGACGGACGCCCCCAAGTGCGCCTTCTGGGACCCCTGCATGGCGACGTACGAGGACACGATCCGCCACACTTCGACGTGAGGAGGAGCCCTGATCCGCCGTCTCGGGCGACAACGAGCGGATCTCGCGCACTCTCGTCGCCGCGGCGCTCATCGAAGTCGTCTCGTCCCTCGGGCTCCGGGACCTGGAAGTCGAGGCGGCCAGGAAGAAGGGCCTCGAGGCCGCGCCCCAGGACCTCCTGAAGACGAAGTAGGAACCGGCTCAAGGATGGAGGAACCCCGGGAGCCGCCGTCGGAGCGACCGCCGAGACCGGCCGCCCCGACCTCCGTCCTCCGACACCTGCGCGGGTACCGGCGGGCCTGGCTCCGGTCCGACCTGCTGGCGGGGATCAGCGTCTTCGTCGTCATGGTCCCGTCCGTCCTCGCCTACGCCGAGCTCGCCGGGCTCTCGTCTGTCCACGGCCTCTACGCCGCGCTCGCCGCCATGCTCGGATATGCCCTCCTCGCCAGCTCGCGGCACGTGATCGCGTGCCCCGACGCGGCGATCGCCCTGCTGGTCGGGACGGCGATCGGCCCGCTCTCCGGCGGGGATCCCGGCCGCGCGGCCGTGTTCGCCGCGGTCACCGCCCTCCTCGTCGGCGGGCTGATGCTTCTCGCCGCCGGGCTCCGGATCGGGGCCATCGCCGACCTCCTCTCGAAGCCGGTGCTCGTCGGGTACCTGACCGGCGCGGCGTTGATCCTCGTCTCCACGCAGCTCGGCAAGCTCTTCGGGATCTCCCTTGAGAGGAGCGACTTCTTCCCCCTCCTCGTCGAGCTCGCGCGACGGCTGGGCGAGACCCACCTCCTCACTCTGGGGCTCGGGGCCGGATTCCTCCTCCTCCTCGCGGCCCTGCGTCGCTTCCTCCCGCGCGCGCCCGGACCGCTCGTCGTCTGCGTGGCGGCCGTGGCGCTCTCCTCCCTGTTCGACCTCGAGGCGAACGGGGTTCGGGTGATCGGGAAGGTGGATCCCTGGCTTCCCGCGCCTCGATTCCCGCTCGTGACCTTCGCGGAGGTCCGGGAGCTGCTCCCCGCGGCGATCGGCATCGCGGTCCTCGCCTTTCCCGAAGGCATCCTCCTGGCGCGGGTCTTCGCGGCGAAGAACGGCTACGACGTCCGCCCCAACCAGGAGCTCCGGGCACTCGCCGCGGCAAACGTGGCGGCCGGACTCCTCCAGGGCTTCCCCGTCGGAGCGAGCCAATCCCGGACGACCGTCAACGACGCCGCAGGGGGAAAGACGCAGTTGGTCAGCGTCGCGGCCGCGGGCGCGCTCGCGCTGTTCCTCCTCTTCGGGACTTCCCTGCTCCGTCCGCTTCCGATCCTCGTCCTCGCCTCGATCCTCGTCCACGCCGGTCTCCACCTCGTCGACTTGGAGGCCTTCTGGCGGCTCCGGTCGATGCGCCGCAAGGCCTTCCTCCAGGCCCTGATCGTCGCCGCGGGCGTGCTCGTCATCGGCGTCGTCCCCGGAATCCTCATCGGCGTGACGCTATCCCTCCTCTACCTGCTCGGGCGTCTCGCGAGGCCGACCGACGCGGTCCTCCGCGAGGTCCCCGGGACCCGCCGGTATCACGACCTCGGGGAGACTCCCGAAACCGAGACGGTGCCGGGCCTGATCGCCTACCGCTTCTACGCGCCCCTTGTCTTCGCCAACGCGAATCACTTCGTCGAGCGCGTCCGGGGCCTGATCGCCGCGAGCCCGACTCCCGTCCGGTGGTTCGTCCTCGATGTGCAGGCCGTCCTCGACGTCGACGTGACCGCGGCCGAGGCACTCGCTCGCATCGCGGAGGAGTTCCGCCGCCAGGGGATCTCCCTCAAGCTGGCGCGGGCGAACCGGCCGCTGCGCGAGCGCCTCGCCCGCTACGGGATGAAGGACCTCCTCGCGGAGGGGAGTCTCTACGGTTCCGTCCACGCCGCCGTCCGAGCCTTCGAGGAGGAAGCGCCCTCGCCGTAGCGCCCTGGACTACCGCCTCGCCGTGTTGCGGTGGGGACGGGGGTCCGCGACGGCGGAGGGGACGCCGCGCTCGGGATCGGCGACGATGACCACGGCCGAGATAGACTCGAGCCCCCGCTCCCCGCCACCCCAGGCCTCTGATGAAGTGCCCTACCTGTTCCCAGGCCTTCGTCCGACTTCCCTTCCGCGGCCTCGACCTCGACGCCTGCCCTCGGGGAGAGTGGGTCTGGATCGCCCGGGGGCGCCTCGCTCCCTTCTGCAAGGCGATCCAGAGCCGTCCATCTCGGCAAGACCTCGCCTCCCTCGAAAAGGAGTGCGCCGTCCGGGAGAAGGCGGTGGCCCGCGCGCTGAAGCGGGGGACCGCCCCCCATCGGACGTGCCCCGAGTGCGAGGCGAGGATGGTTCACCAGCCCCTCTCGCGCGTGGGCGGGGTCCTCGCCCACTGCTGCATCAAGCACGGGTTCCTCGTCGCCCGGAAAGGGTTCGAGACGTTCGTCGACTTCCTCGCCCGGGGAGGGGAAACCCTGGCGCGCCAGAGATTGACGAACCGGGTCGCGCAGATCGCGCGGGAGGCGAAGGCCGCCCAGGAGAGGGAGGCCGCCGGGGACTTCTTCTCCCTCCTGTTGTCCCGGTAGCCGTCCTCCTCCGAATCGGCGAGGCTACTTCCCTCGGAAGATGCCGCGGCGGCGCTCGAGGAACGACCGCACGCCCTCCTGGAGGTCCTCGCTCTGGAGGAGCGGCTGCAGGTCGGGGAGGAGCCGCCGGACGGCTTCCGTCTCCGCGGCCGGCAAGGCCGCCCGCGAGGAGGCCAACGTCGCGAAGACTCCAAGCGGCGCCTGCTCCGCGATGACCGCCGCGAGCGCGCAAGCGCGCTCGAGGAGCCGGCCTGCGGGGACCACCTCCTGGACGAGACCGATGCGCAGCGCCTCGGCGGCGCCGAACTCCTCGCCGGTGAGCAGCCAACGCATCGCGTTGGCCCAACCCACCTCGCGCGGGAAGCGAACCGTCGCGCCCCCGGCGGGATAGATGCCGCGACGGATCTCGACCTGGGCGAAGCGCGCCGACTCGGCGGCGACGCGGACGTCGGTGGCGAGGAGCAACTCGATCCCGATCGTGTAGCACGCCCCCTGCACCGCCGCGACGACCGGCTTGCGGAGGCGCGCGCCGGAGAGGCCGAGGGGATCGAGGCCGCCCTCGGGAACGGCGATCTTCCCGCTCTCGAACACCGGCACCCACTGCGGCAGCTCGAGGCCGCCCGTGAAGTTCTCGCCGAGCGCGTGGAGGACCCCCACGCGCAGATCCTCGTCGCGATCGAGCTCGCCCCAGGCGAGGCACAGCGCGTTCCACAGCGGCAGGTCGAACGCGTTGACCTTGGCCGGACGGTCGAGACCGATGAGCAGGACATGCCCGCGCCGCTCCAGGGAGACCTTGCCGGCGGTCATCTCGTTCCTCCTCAGGACCTCCCTCCCCGATCGCGCCGGACGGCTCGTGTCGGCCGCGGAAGAGGGTGCGGCCGTTCGACGTCTCGGGAGTCGTCGGGGTTGGACCAGGTGCGCGGGGGACCCGGGATCGGCATCCTCGGTTGAGGAATCGTCGCCGCGGGATGGTAGCGCCCGGCGCGACTCAGCCGCTCGCGGGCGGGGACCGGCGGGGAGGGCGAAGCGAGCCGACCCGGCACTCCCTCACTTCCCGGTGTCGACAGTCAGGCTGCGACTCCACATGGTCCCGTCCTGGCGCTCCGCTCGACTACGCCTCGAGGCCGGTCGTCCTGGTCGTCGGGCCGTAGACGCGCGCCGGCGGGTCACCGCAGTTCCAACGAACCCGAGGGCCCCCCCGGGCGGACCTCGACGGGTCCCCGTTACCCCGAAGGGCGGCGCCGGCCGATAATCCCGGCCGCGGTTAGGAGTGCGGAATGCTGGTGTTCCGCCGGGGGCCGCCGATGGGAATCGCACGAGAGCCGGTCGCAGGAAGCCACGGACTCCAGTGAGCCGCCTCGCTCGATCGCGGGGCGCGAGCCGACGGGACTTCCTGAGGCTCGGCGCGGCGGGGGCCGCCTGGTTCCTGGGCGTCCCTCTGCTTCCGGGCTGCGGAGGGGGCGGAGGCGGAGGCGGGCGCGGGAACGGCGGGAACCCTCCGCGGCCCCAGAGCAACATCCCGAACCTCGGACCCCTACAGCCGCCGGACGCCAACGGCGTGATGCTCCCTGCCGGCTTCACCTCCCGGGTCGTGGCGGTCTCGGGGTTCGAGCCGGCCGGAACGAGCGGCTACTTCTGGCATCCGGCGCCGGACGGAGGGGCGGCCTTCGCCGCCGCGGGAGACGGCTGGGTCTACGTCTCCAACAGCGAGACCGGTTCATCGAACGGCGGCGTCGGCGCGATCCGGTTCGACGACCTTGGCAACATCCTCGACGCCTACCCGATCCTCGCGGGGACGAACCGCAACTGCGCCGGAGGCAAGACGCCGTGGGGCACGTGGCTCTCCTGCGAGGAGAGCGGCGACGGGGGCCGGGTCTACGAGTGCGACCCGCTCGGGGTCAACTCGGCGGTGGCGCGGCCGGCGCTCGGCCGCTTCAACCACGAGGCGGTGGCGGTCGACCCGATCGACGGCCGCCTGTACCTGTCGGAGGACCGGGGGGACGGACGCCTGTACCGATTCACGCCGGCCAACGGACTCCCCGACCTCACCTCGGGCCTCCTCGAGGTCGCGGAGGTCCTCGGCGGCGGACCAGAGGGTCCCGTGGTGTGGCATCCGGTTCCCGACCCGACGGGGGTCTCGACCCCGACGCGCTACCAGGTGGCGGCGAGCACGCCCTTCGACGGCGGCGAGGGGATCAACTACCACGGTGGCCGGATCTACCTCGCCACGAAGGGGGACGACCGCATCTGGAGCTTCGACGTCGCGGGCCAGTCGATCTCGATCCTCTACGACGACGACACGAGCGCCACGCCGATCCTGACGGGCGTCGACAACGTGGAGGTGTCGGCCTACGGCGACGTGATCGTGGCCGAGGACGGCGGGGACATGCAGGTCGTCGCGATCACGGCGGCGGGAGCGGTCCTCCCGATCTGCCAGCTGGTCGGGCACGACGCCTCGGAGATCACCGGTCCGGCCTTCTCGCCCGACTCCTCGCGACTGTATTTCAGCTCGCAGGACGGGACGACGGGGAACCCGAGCGACGGGATGACCTTCGAGATCGCCGGGCCGTTCGTCGTCTGAACGCGCGCGGTCCGCGGCGAGGGAGGATCCGAGGCCGCGTGAGAATCGGGGCGGGCCACCCGCGCCAAGGTCGACGGTGACGAGTTCCGATCGACCAACCCAACGTCTCCGAGGTGGCCCATGCGCAAACTTGCCTCGCTGCTCGTTCCGATCCTCTCCTCCCTTGGCCCTCCGGCGTGGGCGCAGGACTGCGCGCCTCTCCTCCCGTCCGGCCAGCCCGCTCTCCCGTTCATGACGAGCTGCGTCGGGGCGGTCCCACCGCCCATCGTCTGGGCGGCCGGGAACCCGGCCTTCGCTCTGGCCGCCGCACCTCTCCCCCCTCCCGTGCCGCCGGGCCTTCCCACGCTCCTGGTCCTCTCCCTCCCCATCCCGCCGCCGATCCCGATCCCGTGCCCCCCGCTTCACCCGGCGTTCGGCTGCCCCGGTCTCGTCGTGGTCCCCATCCTGCTCATCGTGCCGGGCGGGCTCTCCTCGCCCGTGGGCGGACCGCCGATCGCGTTCCCGATTCCCGCGACGGGGGGGCCGCTCGGCCTCGTCCTCGCCGTCCACACCGTCGTCCCCATTCCCGCGGTCGCGCTGCCGCCGGGAGGCATCGCGGTGACCCACGCGACCGGAATCACGATCTGACCTCCCGGAACCGGGGGACGGGGCGATCTCCCCGTCCCCCGGGACCGCGGGGGGGACGGAGGGACCCGGAATCGTCCGCCGAAGGGGGGGGGGTCGGGGGCCGCGAAAAGCGAAGTCCTGTGGACCGGCCCCCGCACCGGGTGGAAAGGGCCCCTACGAGGCGCCCCCCCCCCCGCGATGCGGGTGATTAGGTTTGCGATTCAGGCAATAGCGGGATTCGAGGTTGTGCCTTGACTTCATTCGTGCCCCCCCGTAGCAGGTAGTCACGGTACGGAAGTCCCGGACGGGACGGGGTGACTCACGCCGGCGTTGGCGCTTCTCTCTGTGCGGACCCCACGGGCTCGGAGCTCGCGGAGATGAGGGTCCGCGGGGGCCAGGGCTCCAGGAAGCGCTCCGCCGGGAGGAACGACGGGAAGGCCGTGCGCTCCCCGGGCGGCGCCCCGGGACACAAGGCCGCCCCGGCGGCGCGACGCCTTTCCTCCCCCCATCCGGCGGACGCCCCCGACTACCTCGGGCCGATCGGGAAGGGGAGGGAGACCCCCTTCCGGTTCACCGCGTCCGGCGACGGCCCCTCCCGCGAGGAGAGCCGGATCCGGATCCAGTCGGACGGGGACGTCGTGGCCGCCCGCCAGAGGGGGCGGGAGATGTCGGTCCAGATCGGGTTCTCCCCGAGCGAGTCCACCTTCATCGCCACGGCGATCTCGGAGCTCGCCCGCAACATCCTCAACTTCGCCGGCCACGGCGACCTGCTCCTCCGGACGATCGAGGAGGGGGAGCGGCGGGGGATCCTCGTCGAGGCGCGCGACGAGGGTCCGGGGATCCCGGACGTGGCGAAGGCCCTCCAGGACGGCTACTCGACCTCGGGGAGCCTCGGTCTCGGGCTGCCGGGGATCCGGCGGCTGATGGACGAGTTCGAGGTCCGTTCGACGGTGGGGAAGGGGACGACGGTCTCCACGATCAAGTGGCGCTCGTCCGGATCCCCCTCCGAGAACGGCGCCGAGGAGTAGTCCGCCGCGATGGGACGGAACCTCGAGGCCCCGGGGACCCGAGGTCCGGCCTCGGGCCTGCGGACTCCCGGTCGAGCGAGAACTTCCGGGAAGCGGAAGGCTCCGCCCGGACCCCGCTGCATCGAATGGGGCTCGGCCTCCGAGGCGCTGGCCGGCCAGACCGAGTCCGGCGACCGCTTCACGGTCGTCCCCACGCCCGAGGGAGCCATGGTCGCGGTGGTCGACGGGGTCGGCCATGGCGGCGAGGCGGCCTCCTCGTCCCGCACGGCGATCGCGACGCTCGAGAGGTTCGCCGGCGAGCACCCGATCAGCCTCGTGCAGCGATGCCACGCGGCCCTGCGCTCCAGCCGGGGGGTCGTCCTCAGCATCGCCTCGTTCCACGCCCGCGAGGGCCTCCTCACGTGGATCGGCGTCGGGAACGTCGAGGGGCTCCTCCTGCGTGGGGATCCGGATACGGCCGTGGCGAGCCTCCTGCTGCGCAGCGGCGTGCTGGGCGTGCAACTCCCCTCGCTGCAGGCGTCCGTCCTCCCCGTCGGATCGGGGGACGTCCTGATCCTCGCCACCGACGGGATCCGGCCGGGGTTCGGCGACGGGATCGCGCGCACGGATCCCCCCCGACGGATCGCCGAGGCGGTCCTCCGCCGGCACGCCCGGGGCACCGACGACGCCTGCGTGCTCGCCGTCCGTTTCCGAGGTGCTTCATGACTCCGACGACCCGATCGACCGCCGCCGCCCGCCGCGAGGCCCTGGCCGCCGAGTACGGCAACGCGCTCAAGGGATACCTCGCCGGCGGAGGGGAAGCCGCCCTGAGGGAGGCCTACGAGATCGGCCGCCGGTCGGTCTTCGAGGGGGTGGGACTGCCGGACCTCGCCCTCCTCCACCACGCCGCCCTCGACGCGGGCGGGCCGCGGGGGAGGTCCCCGGAGGAGCTGCGCGCGGCGGGGACGTTCCTCGCGGAGGCGGTCTCCCCCCACGAGATGGCCCGGCGCGGCTTCCAGGAGGCGAGCCAGGCGCTGCGGCAGTTCAACCAGATCCTCGAGCGGGAGGCCGCCCGCCTCGCCCAGACCCTGCACGACGAGACGGGACAGCTCCTCGTCGCCGTGCAGCTCGGGCTCGCCACCCTCGCCGCGGACGCCCCGGCCCCCCTCCGGATCCGGGTGAAGGAGGTCACCGATCTCCTCAAGCAGGTGGAGGAGCAGCTGCGGACGCTCTCCCACACGCTTCGCCCTCCCATCCTCGACGACCTCGGGCTCGTCCCGGCGCTCGAGTTCCTGGCGGACCGCACGTCCCGGTCGGGCGGTCCCTCCGTCCGCGTCGAGGGGGCGATCGAGGGGCGGCTCCCGCCCCCCGTCGAGATCGCGGTCTACCGCGTCGTCCACGAGGCGCTGATCAACGCGAGGAAACACGGGCGCGCGCGGGAGGTGTGCATCCGGCTCGAACGCCGTGGGGGGTGGCTCCGCGGCTCCGTCCGGGACGACGGGCGAGGGTTCGAGGCCGGGCTCCTGGCGACCGGGAAGCTCAAGCGCGGCCTGGGCCTCAGCGGCATGCGCGAACGGGCCAAGGCCCTCGGCGGGACGTTCGAGGTCGACTCCCAACCCGGACTCGGGACCGAGGTCCGGATCGCCGTCCCGGCGCAGGCGTGAGATGGGGACCCGGATCCTGCTCGCCGACGACCACCTCATCCTGCGGGAGGGTCTCAAGGCCATCCTCGAGCGCAACGGCCTCCAGACCGTCGGCGAGGCCTCCGACGGGCGGGAGGCGGTCCGGCTCGCCGCCAAGCTGACGCCCGACGTCGCCGTGCTCGACATCAGCATGCCCTCGATGAACGGGCTCGACGCCGCCCGCGAGATCCACGCGGCCTCGCCGGCGACCAAGACGGTGATCCTCACGAAGCACTCGGAGGACCCCTACGTCGTCGCCGCCCTCAAGGCGGGCGTGCGCGGCTACGTCCTCAAGAGCCAGGCCGCGACGGACCTGATCCAGGCGATCCAGCAGGTGTGCCGGGGGCAGATCTACCTGAGCCCGGGGATCTCCGGCGTCGTCGTCGAGGCCCTGCGGTCGAAGAACGACGCCGCGACGGAGCCCCTCTCCCCCCGGGAGCGCCAGGTTCTCCAGCTGATCGGCGAGGGGAAGTCGACCAAGGAGGTCGCCCAGGTCCTCCGCATCAGCGTCAAGACCGCGGAATCCCACCGAACGCGGCTGATGCAGAAGCTCGACATCCACGAGCTCGCGAGCCTCGTGCGCTACGCGATCCGCCGGGGTTTGATCGAGGCCTAAAGCCGCCCGGCGGCGTTCCGGGCCGGGGATCAGCCCGGCTTCAGGACCCTCTGGTCCAGGTAGGCGAGCCCCTCCTCGAGGTCGAGGGCGGCGGCCACCCCCTCCAGCTGCAGCCCCATCTGGACCATCGCGAAGGCGACCTCCGGCTGGATCCCGACGATCACCGTCTCCGCGCCCCGGAGGCGGATCATCTGGGCGACCTCGCTCAGCGTGCGGGCGGCGAAGGAGTCCATCACGTCGAGGGAGGTGACGTCGAGGATCACGCCGAGCGAACGGCAGCGCACCGTCTGCTGGACGAGGGCGCGCCGGAGCTCGACCAGGTCCTGGTCGGAGAGGGCCGCCTGCACGGTCGCGATCAGGTAGGGGCCCTGCTTGAGGATCGGGACGCCCACGTGGACTCGCTCCTAGGCGGTCTCCTTCAGCGCGACGACCTTGTACCCGAGGAGCCGCTCGGCCTGCTCGATCCCTCCCTGGAGGTCGCCGACCGTGTTCATCTTCCCCAGGTCGACGCCGATGTTGACGATCGTCTGGGCGATCTCGGGGGAGAGCCCGGTCACGATGACCACGGCCCCGAGGAGCCGCGAGGCCTCGACCGTCTGCACGAGGTGATTGGCGACGGTGGCGTCCATCGCCGCGACGCCGGTGATGTCGATGACGACGACCTTCGCGCGGTTCGCGCGGATCCCGCGCAGGAGCTGCTCGGTCAGCTGGCGGGCGCGCTGGGGATCGATCACCCCGATGATCGGGAGGATCAGGAGCCGCTCGCGGACCTGGAGCACCGGGGTGGAGAGCTCGCGAATCGCCTCCTGCTGCTGGCGGATCACGCGCTCGCGCTCCTGGACGAACCCGACGGCCACCGTGTTCGCGATCCGGTTCGCCGCCGGCTCGTAGGCGTCGAGGATCCGGTTGAGCTTCGTGAAGTCGTGCTGGTACTTCGCGAAGAGGGAGCGGGCGAGGACGTCGCGCAGGAGGAGCACGATCCCGACGACCTCGTGCGTCTCGACCCCCCGCGGGATGATCCGCTCCGAGAGATTGCGCGCGTAGGACTGGAGGGCCTCGAAGGTGCCCGTCTCGAGCGCCGCGACGTAGTTGTCGTAGACGGACGTCGCCTCGGCGAAGATCTCGTCCTTCGTCATCGCCGTGAGGACGCGGGCCTCCGTGATGCGGTTGGCCCACTCCTCGCGGAGCGGCGTGCGGCTCTCGCGCAGGTGGGCGACGAGCTCGCGGAGGAGGGTGTCGGTCGAGCCGGACGGGGCACGCGGCTCCTTCGGGAAGACGACGCTCTTGAGCTTCATCGGGTGGCTCCGGGCCAGGAAGGGGGACGCCGGACAGGATCGGACGGTCCGGCCCCCGCGGCGTGGATCCACGTGGGATCCCCGGATCGGCCGGAGTCGGCCGTTCCCCTCGGAGACCTTCGATCTCCCGTGCCCTCCCGGTCTCCCGGGATCGAGAAAAACGCGCCCGGAGCGCCCCTTTCGAGGGGCTTCGCAACTGGGGTCATCAGAGAGCGCCGGTCCATCGGGTTCCGTCCGCCGCGGGGGCGAGACGACGAGACCCCCCCGTCCTCGCCGCTCTCGTGCCGCAACCCTGATGGTCGTACGACGGCCCGACGGATTCGCCTATGAGGTGATCCCCCGGGCTGGGCATAGGGTAAACCCCTGAGTCCCCCGCGTCCCTCCCCCTTCCGACCTGCGCGATCCACCTCGCCCGGTTTGGGGGATCCACCTGCTTGTTGGAGGTCCGCCGCTTTTCGATCCTGTCGGCGGTGCGTGACGATCGGAAACGCGGTTTCCTCTCCCCGGAGGGAGCCTCCGAGCGGGCAGACCGACGCCGGCTCTCGCCGGCACCTGTGCCGGCCGCGGCGCTCCCGGGGGGATCCGTCCAGTCGAGCGTCCGATCGGGGGCCGTCGCCTTCCCCCCACCTCTTCCTCATCACCCTTTCCAAAGACTCTTCCCGACGACGGCCCCCCACTTTCACTCCTATTCCCCCGCGATCCCGCTCCCGCCGGGGACGCCGGGGGGGACGCCCGAGGTCGATCCGATTCTCAACGCGGGTGCTCTCGAGGACGGCGCTGTCGGAGGGATGCACGTTGTCTCCGGCCAGCCGGGAGCCCCCGCCACTTCAAGCTCCAACCAGGGGGCCGTCGCCAACCCCACCTCCCTCTCCAGTCAGCCTGTCCAAGATCTCGCCAAGGCGGCGGCCCCCCACTTTCCGCAGCTTCCCCGGAGGTCCCGGCCTCGCCAGGGGCCGCGGACGATCGCGCTAGATTCTCTGACTCCCGCGGGCGCTCCCGAGGACGGCGTTGTCGGAGGGATGCACGTTGTCTCCGGCCGTCCAGGAACGCCCGCCGATTGGAATCCCGAACTGGGGGCCGTCGCCACTCCTACCTACCCTACCACCTACCCCAACCAGGAACTCTCCCAAGCGACGGCCCCCCTCTCTGCTCCTCCCTCCGGGAGGACTCGGCCCCTCGGGGGGCCGCGAACCCTTGATCTTCTGATTCCCGCGGGTGCTCCCGAGGACGGCGTTGTCGGAGGGACGCGCGTTGTCTCCGGTCGTCCGGGAGCATCCGCCGATTCGAAACCGGAACAGGGGGCCGTCGCCACCCCTA
>CBRGOK010000002.1:0-30106 GCA_967798035.1 uncultured bacterium | reverse complement strand
GATCGTGTTCTTCCCCTCCCGCAGGCCCGCGAGCGTCGCCTCGCCGCCCGCGTCGGTCCGGGCGGAGACGACGGGGGGGCGGATCGCCCCCTTCTCCCCCGGCCTCCCGGCGACGTAGACGTACTCGATCGTCTCGCCGCTCCCCTCGGCGCCGACGCGGACGACCAGCGGGACGGCCCGATCGAGGGTCACCCTCGCGCGCCCGGCCCCGCCCTGGACGTCGACCTGCGCCTCCCCCACCGCGTAGCCGGGCGCGCGGCCGAGGAACTGGTACTTCCCGTCCGGCACGCGCTCGACGACGTAGGCCCCCTCCTCGGCGCCGCGCTTCCACGTCGCGCGGACGGGGGGGGCGAGAACCGCCACGAGGTTCCACTCCGCATCCCGCCGGTAGAGGATCTCCACCCCCTCGCGGACCGGGGTCCCCGCGTCGTCGAGGACCGAGAGCTCCACCTGGCGGAGGGAAGGGAGGCGGATTGCCGCGGGGTCGAGCCCGGGCACGAACGGTCCGGCGACCGTCCACGGGTCGGGGGGACCGCGCCGGCAGGCGACGAAGGCCGGCTCGGACGCCATCGCAGGCACGCGGAACTTCCCCTCCGCGTCGGTCCGGCCTCCCGGGCGCATCACGGCGGCCGGCCCGAGCGGGATCTTCGTCCCCGCGAGGATCTCCGCGCCGGCGACGGGCCGGTCCTCGGTGTCGACGACCGTCCCGGCGAGCGTCTCGCCCGGCTCCATCGCGAGCGTGCCGAGGTCCCGCTCCCCTCCCTCGGCGGTGGAGACCGGATCGCGCGTCAGCGTGACGAACTTCGGGTGGTCGACCACGGTCGAGACGTTCGGGGCGACCGGGGCTCCCTCGAGCCGGAAGGAGCCGTCGGGCCCGGTCGTCGTCGTCGGGATCGGGAACCGCTCGACGATGTCGTCGAGCCACCGGGGGAACTCGAAGACGTTCTTCTCCACGTAGAAGGCGCCCCCGGGTCGGACCTCCGACGCGCCCATCGCGACGACGATCGCGGGGAGGTCGGTCACCCGCACGCGCGCGCCGGGGACGGGGCGCTCCTTCTCGTCGACGACCTTCCCCACCAGGGTCGCGAAGGGGGGGAGGACGATGTCGCCGATGTCGACGGTCTCCCCGGACCCGGGCGCGTGGTCGAGGAACCGGGCGGTCGCGCGCGCGGTCCCGAGCCCGAGGAGGAGGGCGTGGGGCATCCGCGGATCGAGCCCCTCGAGCACGAAGCGCCCCTCGACGTTCGTCCGCCCGGAGGCGTCGAGGATCTTCGGCCGGACGGTCTCCTCCTCGAAGAGGGCGGAGGTCGCCGGGAAGAGCGAGACGAGGTCGACGACGTAGGCGTCGACGGTGAGGTCCGGGACCGGCGTCCCGTCCCAGTCGAGGATCCTTCCGAGGAGGCGCCCGAGGGACCGGGTGTAGGAGGCCGGGGGGCCGCCCGTGGAGGGGGCGGGAGCAGGTGGCGCCGGAGCGCCGAGGGCCGTCCGGTCGGCCGGCGCAGGATCCATCGGATCGACGGCCGGCTTCTCTGCCTCCTGGGAGACGGCGGCCGCCGGTGCCGGTTTCCCCCCCCCAGCCTGGCGGGTCGGGCTGAAGAGCGCCCAGGCCGCGAGGCCGAGCAGGGCGCCACCGGCCAGGATGACGAGGGCAGTCCGCTGGGGTGCGCGCATGGAGGGGACCCTTCCGGGGCGGTCTGAATTCTCCGCTCCCGCCCCGGGATTTTCGCGGGTCCCCCCTCCGGCGCGGTCAGGCCCGCCGGTAGACGTGGATCGCCGCCCCGTGGACCGCCTCGGCCGCCTCCATGAGCGTCTCGGGGAGGGTCGGATGGGCGTGGACCGTCAGGGCGAGGTCCTCCGCGGTCGCCCCCATCTCGATCGCGAGCGTGGCCTCCGCGATGAGTTCCGTCACCTCGGGGCCGACCATGTGCACGCCGAGGACGGCGTCGGTCCCCTTGTCCGCGACGACCTTCACGAACCCCTCCGTCTCTCCGAGGGACATCGCGCGCCCCGAGGCCGCGAAGGGGAAGCGGCCGACGACCGGGTCGAACCCCTTCTCCTTCGCCTCCGCCTCCGTGAGGCCGACGCTCGCGATCTCGGGATCGGTGAAGATCACCGAGGGGATCGCGCGGACGTCGAAGGCGGCGCGGCGCCCCGCGATCGCCTCGGCGGCGACCATCCCCTCCTTCGACCCCTTGTGCGCGAGCATCGGCTGACCGGCGAGGTCGCCGATCGCGAAGATCCCCGGCACGCTCGTCTCCCGCCGCGGATCGACCGCGACGAACCCCTTCTCCATCCGGACGCCGAGCGCCTCGAGGCCGAGCCCCGCCGAGGTCGGCCGGCGCCCAACCGTGGAGAGGATCTGGTCGCACTCGACCTCGAACTTCTTCCCCTCGGCCTCGACCCCGACGCGCATCCCGGCGGCGCCCTTCTCGTAGCCGATCGCCCGGGCGTTCAGGTGCACGGCGACGCCGCGCTTCTTGAGGGTCCGGCCGACGACGGCCGACAGGTCGGGGTCGGTTCCGGGGAGGAGGCCCCCCGTCATCTCGACGACCGTCACCTGTGCCCCGACCTTCGCGTAGAAGATCCCCAGCTCGAGGCCGATGTAGCCCCCCCCGATCACGAAGAGGCGCTTCGGGAGCTCCGCCGGCGCCAGGGCCTCCGTCGAGGACCAGACCCCTCCGCTCCAGGGGAACTCCTTGAGGGCGATCGGCTCCGAGCCGGTCGCGAGGACGATCGCCTTCCCGCGGAGCGTCTCGGCGCCGGCCGTCCCCTTCACCTCGACCTCCGAGGGGGACTTCAGCGTCGCCGTGCCCTTCACGGTCTCGATCTTGTGGTTCTTGAAGAGAGCGCCGATCCCCCCCGTCAGCCTCGCGACGATCCCGTCCTTCCAGGCGACCATCTTCGCGAGATCGATCCGCGCCCCGCTCACCTCGATCCCCATCTCGGAGGCGCGCTTCAACCGGTCGAAGAAGGAGCCGGCGGCGATCAGGGCCTTGCTCGGGATGCACCCGACGTTGAGGCAGCAGCCGCCGATCGCGTCGCGCTCGACGACGGCGACCCGCTTCCCGAGCTGGGCGAGGCGGATGGCGCAGACGTATCCGGCGGGGCCGGATCCGACCACGACGGCGTCGAACTCGCGGGCGGCCATGTCAGGGGGCCTTCCGGTCCCGCTACTTCGCCGTCCCCTTCACCCGGCGGTAGATCGCCTCGGCGACCTTCTTGTAGGTCCCGTCGCGTTCCGCGTCCTGCTCGCGGACGATCGCGAACTCCTCCGGCCCCTTGCGGACGACGTGCGTCCGCCGCGCTCCGTACTTGGGGTCGTCCGAGGAGAGCGTCAGCACCTCGCCCTCCGACTTGCCGCCGACGACCGTGACCTCGCCGTTCGCGTCGAAGGAGCAGGAGCTGACGCCGCTGCTCCCCGGATCCGCGTGCCACACGCCGAGCACCTCGAAGGCGGCACTCGCCGGATCGGGTCGCGCCTCGAAGCGCAGGAGGAGGAACTGTCGCTCGAGCGCCCATTCCGCCTCGAACTCCTTCGCGATCTGGCGTCCCCCTTCGAGGTAGGTCTCCGTCCCCGACCAGCGGCCGAGGAGACCGGCGAGCCAGGGGTCGCCGGGAGGGAGGGGGCGTTCCGAGGGGGGAGGGGCGGGGAGCGGGCCCGCGTCGGGCTTCGCCCGCCGGTACATCCCCTCGGTCGACTTGCGGTACTTCCCGTCGGCGTCGGGACCCAGCTCCTCCACGAAGACCATCTCGTCCGGACCCACGAATCTCGAGGTGGTGCGGGTGGGGTTCCCGTGGGCGTCGATCGTCGTCATCACGAAGGCCTCCTTCTCGAGACGCGCCCTCGCCGAGACCTGCCCCCCGAAGGAGGTGAACGACCAGCCGGCGTACCCCTCCTTCGTCGGCTTCCAGAGCCAGACGGCCTCGAGCACCATCCCGGGCCCCCACGCCCGCTGGTCCATCCGCAGGAACTGCCCGTTGATCACCCAGCGGCACGAGAAGGTCACGTCGTAGGTCACGCCGGCGCCCTGCGTCTGCCCGACCCAGTCGCCGACGAGCCGGTCGAAGTGGGCGTCCTTGGCCGGGGGGGGAAGCGCCACCGAGAGCGGGGATTCCTGCGCCCCCGGCGGGCGGCGCCCGGCGGGCGGCTGGGCGAGGCCGGGCGCGGCCGGCAGGAGGACCGCGACGAGGAGGGACCCGACCCGGCACCGACCGACGACCGACGACCGCCGCTTCATGGTCTCGCCTCCAGGAATCGTTCCAGATCCTCGCGCTGCTCCCGCAGGGCCGGGGTCGGCTCGGCGGTCACGTCCTCGAACATCGCCCCGGGCCGCGGGGGGGGCGCGGCCTCGACCTCGCGGATCGCGGCCTGGACGCGCGCGTCGGCCTCCTCGCGGAGGCGCTCGTCCCTCGCGCGGTCCCACACCCCGAGCGATTCGAGCCTCTCCCGCAGCCGCTCGACCGGATCGCGTTCCTTCCAGGCCCGGACCTCCCCCTCGTCCCGGTACCGCGAAGGGTCGTCGGAGGAGGTGTGGCCGAGGATCCGATACGTGAAGGCCTCGATCAGCGTTGGCCCTCCCCCGGCGCGCGCCTTCTCGACGGCGCGCCGCGAGGTCTCGAGGACGACCGCGGCGTCGTTCCCGTCGATCCGCACCCCCTCGAAGCCGTACGCGCGCGCCTTGACGGCGATCGTCTCCGAGGCGGTCTGGCGCGAGGAGGGGACCGAGATCGCCCAGTGGTTGTTCTGGCAGAAGAAGACGACGGGCGCCTTCCACACCCCGGCGAAGTTCGCCGCCGCGTGGAAGTCGGGCGTCGAGGTCGCCCCGTCCCCGAGGTAGGCCATCACGACGACCGGATCCCGGCGCAGCCGCGCCGCCATCGCGATCCCGACGGCGGCGGGGAGCTGGTTGCCGACGCAGGAGGACATCGCGACGTAGTGGCCCTTCGGCCAGGAGTAGTGGCAGGGCATCTGCCGGCCCGCCAGCCGGTCGCGCGCGTTGCCGATGCACTGGGCGACGGCGTCCTCGAGCGGCATCCCCCTCCGGATCGCGAGCGCCCCCTCCCGCAGCGCGGGCACGACCCAGTCGCGCTCCCCCAGGGCGAAGCCGCTGCCGACCGTCGCCGCCTCCTGTCCCGTGATCGGCCCGTAGAAGCCGATCCGCCCCTGGCGCTGGAGCATGAGCATCCGCGTGTCGAGGACGCGCACCTCGACCATCGCGCGGTAGAGGTCGAGGAGATCCCCCTCCCCCGTCCGCTCCGGCCCCTTCGCCGAGGCGCGGGAGGAGGCTCCGGCGGCGGCGCCGCGCGCGGCCTTCACGGGCTCCCGAGGAAGAGGAGGGCCGGGCTCTCGAGGCCGCGGATCACCACGTTCAGGAAGCGCGTGCCCGTCGCGCCGTCGAGGACGCGGTGGTCGAGCGAGACGGAGAGGTAGAGCATGTCGCGGACGACGATCGCGCCGTCCCGGACGACCGGGCGCTTCTGGATCTTGTGGACCCCGAGGATCGCCACCTCCGGCACGTTGATGATCGGGGTCGCCATCAGGGTCCCGATCGAGCCCGCCGACGTCACCGTGAACGTCCCATCCCGGAGTTCCTCGAGGGCGATCTTCCCCGAGCGCGCCTTCTCGGCGAGGGACTGGATCTCCCGGGCGAGCTGGTAGACGGTCTTCCCGGCCACGTCCTTCACGACCGGCACGATCAGGCCGCGGTCGGTGTCGGTCGCGATCCCGACGTTGACCGTGCGCTTGACGACGAGCTCCCCCTTCTCCTCGTCCATCGTCGCGTTGACCTGCGGGTGCTCCCGCATCGCCGCGACGAGGGCCTTCAGGACGAAGGGGAGGTAGGTGACCCGGACGCCCGAGGGCTCCGCGAGCGCCGCGGCCTGCTCGCGCAGCCGCACGAGCTCGCTCACGTCCGCCTCGTCGACGATCGTGAAGTGGGCGGCCGTGCTCTTCGACCGGCGCATCTGCTCGGCGATCTTTCGCCGGAGCCCGATCACCGGGATCCGCTCCTCGAGCGGGCCGGCCGGCCTCGGGGGGGCGCCCGTCCCGCGCCCGTCGACGGGACGCTGGAGGTCCCCCTTCGTGACCCGTCCGTGCGGACCCGTCCCCGTCACGGTCCCGAGGTCGATGCCGAGCTCGCGGGCGAGCCTCCTCGTCGCGGGCGCGGCGAGGACCCGCGCGCGCCGGCCGATCACGGCCGTCCCCGTCTCGACCTCGCCCGGAATCCGGATCGACGCCGCGGCCATTGCGGGGGCGGGCTCGCGGGGAGGTGCCGCCCTCGGGAGGGGCGCCGGGGAGGGGAGAGGGGAGGGGGAGGGGGCTCGAGCGGCGGCCGGCGCGGGGGCCGGCGACGCGGGCTTGGCGGGAGCGGCTCCGTGGGCCTTCGCCGCTTTCCCCCCTTCGGCCTCGATCACGACGAGGACCGACTCGACCGGGACCTTCTGCCCGACCTGCGCCCGCAGCTCGAGGATCTTCCCGGCGACGGGGGAGGGGATCTCGACCGTCGCCTTGTCGGTCATCACCTCGACGAGGAGCTGGTCCTCCCGGACCACGTCGCCGGGCTTGACCAGCCACTTCGTGATCTCCCCCTCGGCGACCCCTTCGCCGATGTCCGGAAGGCGGAACTCGTAGGGCATGGAGGTGTTTCCGGTTTCTCGGGCCGAGGGCCGCGGTCCTCCCCTTCCCCGAGGCGACCCGGCCCGCGGGAGGAACCGGGCCCCGGGGAGCGGGAGGAAGCCCCTGCGTGGAGCGCGGATTGTACCGATGCGGCCCAGCTCGCGAGGCCGGGCTCCCCTATCCCCCGGACCTTGAAGGACCTCCGTGCCCCCGGTATTCGGATCTCGTGGCGAGACGAGCCGCCCGGCCGGTCCTCCAGCGGGAGTCCTCCCTCGATCCGGGCCTCTCCCTCCATCGACTCCCGCCGCACCTCCAGGCTCGTCTCCGCCCGCTCCTGCATCCGCCGGCTCCCGCCTCGCGCGTCCTCGAGCCGGGCCGCGTCCACCTCGGAGACGCGCGGGCGCTCCTCCCGAGGGTCGCGCCGAACAGCGTCTCCCTCGGCTTCTGGTCCCCCCCCTACTTCGTCGGCAAGGACTACGAGGCCTACCTCACCTACGAGGGGTGGGAGCGCCTCCTCGAGACGGTCATCGGACTTCACTTTCCCGCGATCCGGCCGGGCGGATTCCTCGTCGTCAACATCGCCGACATCCTCTGCTTCAAGGACCCCTCCATGCCGCGGATCTCCGCCTCCGCGGTCGACCGCAGGAGGTCGAGCGTCACGCGCGAGGACGTCCTCGTGGAGATGGCGAGGCACCCCGGGCTCGACCGGCACCAGCTCGCCCGGCGGCTCGGATGCAGCGAGCAGACCGTCGACCGGCGGCTGAACGGCAACAACATCCGCGGGGGGAAGTACGACGTCCAGACGAGGGTCAAGATCGTCGGAGGCCTGATCGAGCGATGGGGCCTCTCCGCCGGCTTCTACCCCTACGACCGCCGCGTCTGGGTGAAGGATCCGGCGTGGGAGAACAGCCGCTGGACCTCCCTCTCCTACAAGGCGCTCGACGAGTTCGAGTACCTCTACTTCCTCTGGAAGCCGGGGATCACCTCGGTCCGTCGATCCCGGCTCGCGCCGGAGGAATGGCGGCAGTGGGGGGCGCGGGGCGTCTGGACGATCCCGTCGGTCCGGAGCAACGACGACCACGAGTCGAAATTCCCGGTCGAGCTCGCCCTCCGCGTGATCCGGCTGCTGACGGATCCCGGCGACGTGGTCCTCGACTGCTTCCTCGGGAGCGGGACGACCGCGGTGGCCGCCGTCCAGGCGGGACGCCGTTTCCTCGGGATCGAGCTGCGGAAGGAGTCGGTCGCGCTCGCGAGGAGACGGATCGCCGCCGCGCGCGACTAGGGCTGGAGCGTGATCTGGAGGCCCTGCGAGGCGGCGAAGCCCTGGGGCCCGCAGGGGTCGAAGCTGAAGGCCTGCGAGAAGATCGTCCCCCCCGCGAGCAGCGGATCGTTCGGGATCGGCAGGGCGCGCGCGGCGACACCGGCGCCGTCGGACGGGATCGTCAGGAAGAAGGCCCCCGCCGCGAGATCGATGAGGACCGTGACGCCGAGAACGGTGGCCGACGCCGAGGTCGTCGAGAAACCGACGAGTCCGGGGGCGCCGGCAGGGAAGCCGGTGCAGGAGAGGGCGAAGAGGGGATTGCCGACGCGCGGCTC
The DNA here is from genome assembly GCA_967798035.1 of uncultured bacterium. Lineage (GTDB taxonomy): Bacteria > Planctomycetota > UBA1135 > UBA1135 > JAKEFM01 > JAKEFM01. Next base: position 21,894 of record CBRGOK010000002.1, on the reverse strand, counting down.
CGAGTTCGCGCGGAGCGCGAGGGGCCCGGAGCACCCGGGCGTCGAGGCGCCGTAGGGGAGGGGAGCCTCGTCGCCGTCGAGGACGCCGTCGAGGTCGCGATCGATCCCGATCCGCTGCCCCGAGCCGACGGGGACGCCGAGGAGCGTGAAGGTGGAACTCCCGGCGACCGCCGCGTTCTGCATGTCGGTCCAGGTGAGGGGCGCGCCCGCGGCGAGATCGGGGAGGAATGCCCCGCCCGAGTAGAGCCATCCGCGCGGCTCGCCGTCCGCGATCCCCTTCGCGACGAGGTCGCACGCGCCGGCCGCCTGCTGCGCCGCGAGGAGCGTGAAATCGGCGTCGACGGGGGGCGAGGTCGCGTTCGCCTGCGTCACGGTTCGCCCGTACCCGACGGCGGGCTTGGTCCCCGTGTCGAAGCAGAGCAGGAAGGCCTGGAGGTTCTGCCGGTCGATGGCGGCCGCGGCGGTGTTCGCCGCGAGGGTCTGGAACACCGGCTTCTGGAGGAAGGTGAGGATCGTGTCGGCCTCCCCGTCGTGCCGGAACCCGAATCCCGACCGCTGCGGGCCGGGGGCCCGCTCGAAGCCGACCTTCTCGTAGAGGTTCCGGAGGTGGGGGACCTTGAACGACTGGCTCTGCTGGAGGAAGCCGTTCGGAGCGATCGTCCGGGAGGTGCCCGTCGGGAGGGCGTGGCAGACGACGCAGGTCACGGAAGGGTTCGCCGGGATGAAGATGCCCGACTGGAAGAACGTCTCCCCCGCCGCGGGGTCCCCGCCGAGGAGCGTCGCCGGGAGGGCGTCGTCCAGGCCGCGGTTGGGATTGGGGGGATACCGGATCGTGTCCACGAACGCGGCGTAGTCGGCCATGTCGCCGGAGGGGATCGGCGAGCCGCCGAGGAGGTCCGAGAAGGCGGCGTTGAAGGCGGCGAGGTCGGCCCGGTCCCCGCGCCAGTGGAAGGGGGTCGTCCCGGAGAGGCCCTTCAGGGACTGCGTCGTCATCGGCCCCTTCATCGGGTGCATGAGGTAGCCGCTCGGGATCAGCGTGGGGAGCGGGTTGAAGAAGTTCGGGACGAACTGCATCGGGCCGCCCGGGTTCCCGAGGTCCCACGCGAGGCCGTCGAAATTGGAGTCGATGTGGCAGGCGGCGCAGGCCATCGTCCCGTTGCCGGAGAGCTTCGCGTCGTAGAGGAAGCCCCGCCCCTCGCGGACGAACCAGGGCTCGGGATCGCTCGCCGCGAGCGCTCCCTCCGAGAGGACCGTCCGCGAGACGGTGTCGACCGTCTGGAGAGTCTGGGAGAGCCGGTTGAGCACGTAGAGCCTCGGCTGGCTCGGATGGTGCGCGAGCCCGCGCGGCCCCCGCTTGGTGCGCGGATCGACCGCCGTGCCCGGCGCCGGCCCGATCTCGATCCGGTCGACGACGGCCCCTGTCGGATCGAGGACCCCGATCCGGTCCGTGCCGAACGCGGCGACGTAAAGGGTCGTCCCGGCGGGGTCCCACGCGAGGTCGACGGGCTGGGCGAGCGCGGTCGAGAGGGCGGCGGGGTTGGGAAAGAGGCTGTAGTCGAGGCCGGGATTGAGGTCGAAGGGGGACACCGTCGGCGCGGGGCCCGTCACGATCCTCGTCACCCGGTTGTCGACGGCGTGGCCGCGGAGGACCGGCTCGAAGAGGACGAGGTTCCGCGCCTCGGTGTTCGCGACCCAGAGTTCGTCCGTCCCCGGCCGGGGGGCGAGGCCGAAGTTCAGCGTCCCGACGGCCGGGTAGCTCGCGAGGATCGCCCCCGTGTTCGCGTCGATCTCGACGACGTCGGTGTCCGGGAGCGTGTAGGGGATCACGGCGGCGTAGGCCGGGTCCGTGCTCGCGACGATTCGGGAGACCTGGGGCGGCGAGGGGATGGCCGGGTTCGTCGGCGGATCCTGCGGGGGGGAATCGCTCGTGAGGAGGACGGTCGTCCCGTTCCCCGACTCGGTGACGACCGCCCAGACCTTCGTGCCGTCCGCGCTGACGGCGAGGGCGCGCGGGTCCTTCCCGAAGATCGGGACGGTCTGGAGGAGGGCGCGGGTGGCGACGTCGAAGACGCGCACCTCGTTCGACGCGGAGACGGCGACGAAGGCGCGCTGCGGGGATCCCGCGAGGACGACGTCGGCGGGCTCGTCCGCGCACGGGATCGTCTCGAGGACGGTCCGCTGCGGGATCGAGACGACGCTCACCGAGTCGCCGAGGTGGTTGACCACCCACACCTCGTCGGCCGTGAGCGGGGCGACGGAGACCGGCTCGAGCCCGACGGGGATCTCCCCGAGGAGGAGGGGGACGGAGGGGTTCGCGAGGGAGAAGACGGCGAGGCGCCCGTCCGGCGTGTTCACCGCGTAGAGCCGCGAGCCGTCCGCGGAGAGCCGCACAGGGTGGACGTGCGGGCTCTCGTAGTTCGCGTAGGAGGGCTGGGCGGCCGCGGTCGCGGCCGGCGCGAGGGCGGCGAGGAGCAGGGGGAGGAACCTCATCGGCAACCCAACCTCGGGAGGGGGATCCCCCCGACGCTGCGATGGGGGCGAGGGTAGCCCCTCCCGGAAGGGGCTGCAAGTTCCGCAGGGACCCGGGCCGGGACCGGAGCGGACCGGCCTCAGAAACCGACGGCCTTCTCGATCCCCGCGAGGACGCGCCGCGCGTCGGGGAGATAGAGGTTCTCGAGCGCGTACGGGAAGGGGGTGTCGAAGCCCGCGACGCGGACGATCGGCGCCTCGAGAACCTCAATCGCCTTCTCGGCCAGGATCGCCGAGATCTCCGCGCCGAAGCCGGCGGTCTTCGGGGCCTCGTAGACGACGACCGCGCGGCCGGTCTTCCGGACGGACTCGAGCAGCGCCGCCTCGTCGAGCGGGACGAGCGTCCGAAGGTCGAGGATCTCGCAGTCGATCCCCTTCGCGGCCGCCTCGGCGGCGGCCTTCTCACAGACCGGGACCATCGACCCCCAGGCGATCAGCGTCACCTGGCTCCCCTCGCGGACGAGTCGTGCCTTGCCGAGCGGGACGGGATGGTCCCCCTCCGGGACCTCCCCCTTCACCGTCCGGTAGATCCTCTTCGGCTCGAGGAAGATCACCGGGTCCTCGTCGCGGATCGAGGAGAGGAGGAGCCCCTTCGTGTCGGCCGGCGTGGAGGGGATCACGACCTTCAGGCCCGGCGTGTGGCAGAAGTAGGCCTCCGAGGACTGGGAGTGGTAGAGCCCGCCGCGGATCCCGCCGCCGTAGGGGGCGCGGATCACCATCGGGCAGGTGAACTCCCCTCCCGAGCGGTACCGCATCTTCGCCGCCTCCGAGACGATCTGGTCGAAGGCAGGGTAGATGAAGTCGAGGAACTGGATCTCGGCGACGGGGCGCAGCCCGTAGAGGGCCATCCCGACCGCCGTGCCGACGATCCCGCACTCGGAGAGGGGGGTGTCGAAGCAGCGCTCCTCGCCGAACTCCTTCTGGAGGCCCTCCGTCGCGCGGAAGACCCCGCCGTTCTTCCCGACGTCCTCGCCGAAGACGACGACGCGGTCGTCGCGCCGCATCTCCGTGCGCAGGGCGTCCGTCACCGCCTGGAGGACCGTCAGCTCGGCCATCGTTCCTAGAGGGGGAATTCCCCCTTCTCTTCCTCGCCCCGCCCCGCGGCCTCGGCGCGGCGCAGCTCCTCGAGCTGCTCGCGCAGGTGCGGGGGCATCTCCGCGTAGACGTCGGTGAAGATCGTCTCGATCGGCGGGGAGGGGGTCCCCTCCGCCTCCTCGATCGCCGACTGGACCTCCGCCGAGGCCCCCGCGACGACCTCGTGCTCGAAGTCCTCGCTCCACGCGCGGCGCCGGGCGAGGTAGCGGCGGAAGCGGTCGATCGGGTCCTTCGCCTTCCACGCCTCCCACTCCTCCGAGGGCCGGTAGCGCGCGGCGTCGTCGGAGGAGGAGTGGGATCCCATCCGGTAGGTGAGGGCCTCGATCAGCGTCGGCCCCTCGCCGCGGCGCGCGCGGTCGGCCGCCTCCTTCGTGGCGCGGTAGACGGCGAGCACGTCGTTCCCGTCGACGCGCACGCCGGGCATCCCATAGGCGACCGCCTTCGCCGCGTAGGTCTCCGAGGCGGTCTGCTTCGCCGAGGGGCAGGAGATCGCCCACTGGTTGTTCACGCAGAGGAAGACGACCGGGGCCTTCCAGACCCCCGCGAAGTTCATCCCCGCGTGGAAGTCGTTGCTCGACGTCCCCCCGTCGCCGCAGTAGGCGGCGACGACGACCGGCTCCCGCCGGATCCGCGCGGCGTGGGCGACCCCGACCGCCTGGGTGAGCTGGGTCCCGATCGGGGAGGAGATCGAGACGAACCGGATCTCGCGGAAGGCGTAGTGGACCGGCATCTGCCGGCCCCGCACGCGGTCGCGGGCGTTCCCGAAGCACTGGCGGAGGAGCTCGACGACCGGGATGCCGCGGTGGAGGGCGATCGCCGGGTCGCGGTAAGTCGGGAAGATCCAGTCCTGCGCCTCGAAGGCCTGCGCGGATCCGACCTGCGCCGCCTCCTGGCCGAGGCAGGAGACGTAGAACCCGATCCGGCCCGCCCGCTGGAGCTTCAGCGCCCGCTCGTCGAGGGTCCGGATGAGGACCATCGTCCGGTACATCCGCTGCAGCTCCTCGACGGGGAGCTCGGGCTCGACCGTCTTCGCGGCCGTGCCGTCGGCCCCGATCACCTGGAGGAGCCCGAGGTCGGCGCGGCCGTCGGGGCCCGGCTCGGAGGCCTGCTTCGTGCGGGCCGGTCGCAGCGTCCCCGCCACTAGCGCGCCTCCGCGAGGAGCCGCTCGACGAAGAGCTCCCCGGCCCGGTAGGAGGAGCGCACGAGGGGGCCCGAGGCGACGGACCGGAACCCGAGCCCCTCCGCCTCGCGCCGCCACGCCTCGAAGCGCGCGGGCTCGACGTACTCGAGGACGGGGAGGTGCCAGGGGGTGGGGCGGAGGTACTGGCCGATCGTGAGGAACTCGACCCCGACGTCGCGCAGGTCGCGCATCGTCGCGCGCACCTCCTCGTCCCGCTCGCCGAGGCCGAGCATGATCGAGGACTTCGTGAACGAGCGCGGGGCGAGGCGCTTGCCCGCGGCGAGGACGCCGAGGGACTTCCGGTAGGAGTTCCGGTTCCGGTCCCTCACCTCCGGCGTCAGCCGCTCGACCGTCTCGACGTTGTGGGCGAGGACTTCGGGGGCGGCCGCGGCGAGCGTCGCCAGCGCCTCCCCCTCGTAGTCGGGGATCAGCGTCTCGACGAGGATCGCGCGGTCGAGGGCCCGGATCGCGCGCACCGTATGCACGAAGTGGGCGGCGCCCCCGTCGGGGAGGTCGTCGCGGTTGACGGAGGTGAGGACGACGTAGCGCAGGCCGAGCCGCGCGACGGCCGCGGCGACGCGGGCGGGCTCGCCCCGGTCGACGGCGCCCCGGGGGTTGCCCGTCTTCACGTTGCAGAAGCGGCAGCCCCGCGTGCAGGTGTCGCCGAGGAGCATGACCGTCGCCGTCCCTCCCCCCCAGCACTCCGCGACGTTCGGGCAGCGCGCCTCCACGCAGACCGTGTTCAGGTCGAGCCCGCCGAGGATCTCGCGGACGCGCTCGTACCCTTCCCCGGAGGGAAGGCGGACCTTCAGCCACGCGGGCTTCGGCGAGGGACGGGGGGGAGCGGGGACGGGGATCAAGGCGCTCCCCGTCGGGAAGACGGGAGCGCGGACACTCTATCCGCGCTCCCGCGGGCGATCCACGCGGGCGCGGCGCCGGCTCCTCCCGGCCCTACAATCGGGACCCGTTTCCGCCGATCTTCGGTTGCCGGCACCCTCGCCGCAGGTAAGGAACCCCGATGTTCCACGGAATCCGGAACGCGAGCCTTCCCTTTCTCCTCCTCGCCCCCGCCGCGGCCGCCCCCTCCCGCCAGGAGGCGCCGGCGGCGGAGAAGGCGAAGGAGCCTTCCCGCTTCGCGCTCCGGCTCGGCTACGGCAAGGACTTCGGCTGGATCTCCACGACGAAGTCGGTCCGCGAGCAGGAGGCGCACCTGAAGCAGAAGTTCGAGTTCGCGGTCGGAGGGGAGACGCAGAAGCACGAGAACGAGGTCGATTTCTCCGAGCACGAGGACCTCGATTCTCGAGTGAAGATGGAGTTCCTCGACGCTGAGAAGGGGGAGGTCCGCCGCGCCCGCTACACGCTCGAGGAGCAGCGCGTCAAGCGGCGCCGCGAGCGCGACGGCGAGGTCGTCGAGAAGGACGACGCCCCCAAGTCCGCCGAGATCGAGGGGTGCGAGATCGCGTTCCGCTGGGGGGAGGAGGAAAACGAGGTCGAGGTGAAGGGGGGCTCGCTCGAGAAGGACGAGCGCGAGGGGTTCACGGAGAGCCTGAAGTACCGCGACCTCAACCCCTTCGTCGCCTACCTCCTCCCGAAGGACCCCGTCGCCGTCGGCGAGACCTGGACCCTCGAGGGGCGCGCCCTCCGCCAGATCCTGAACCACGCCCTCGGCGACAGCGAGGACGAGGAGCGCGCGCGGAAGGCCCTCCCGAAGGACGTCCGCTACCAGGCCGACCTCTCCGGGGAGCTGCGCGCCAAGCTCGAGGAGGTCGTCGAGAAGGACGGCCGCAAGGTCGCCGTCGTGTCGATCGCGGGCAAGCCGAAGGAGGAGGGGTCGACGGAGTCGGAGGGGACCGAGTCGAGCTGGAAGGCGACCTACGAGATGAGCGGGACGCTGCGCTTCTCCCTCGACCTCGGCATCCCCGAGGAGGTCGAGTTCTCCGCCTCGGCGAAGAAGTCGGAGACCCACACCGGGGAGCAGGAGGCCGAAGCGGGGGAGGGGGAAGGGGCGGCCGAGGCGGACCGGAGCTTCTCCTTCTCGGGGAGCAGCACCCTCACCCTCAAGCGCGAGTTCCGCACCGTCAGCGTCCCCCTTCGCGAGCCGGAGGCGGATGCCGGGAAGAAATAGGCGGGGCCCCTACCCGCCGCCGCCCGAGGAGAGCCCCTCGAGGCGCTTCTCGAGGCTCTCGATCATCGGCTTCCAGCGCTCGTCCGTCCCGTAGTCCTGGCGGAGCCGGGCGAGGAGGTCGGCGAGGAGGGCCCGGTCCTTCGAGTCGATGGCGTGCGAGGCGAGCCCGGACCAGAAGGCGCGCGCGATTCCCCCCGTGGGCACGCGCCCGGCCTTCCAGAGCTCGACGAGCTTCGGCCCCGCACCCTCGCGGGTCATCAGGATCCCCCGGATCTCGAGGGAGAGGAAGGCCGGCTCGAGCCTCGCGGACTCCTCGGGGGAGAGCGCGCCGAGCGCCGCCGCCTCCGCCTTCGCCGCCTCCAGCGTCATCGGGTGGAGGTCGGCGCGCGCCGCCAGGAGGTCGATCTTCGCGGCGCGGTCGCCCTGCGCCGCCTTCTTCCGCATCTCGAGGAACGCCTCGGCCCGCGCCTTCGTCGCCTGGAACCGGTCGACCGTCCGCTCCGACTCGTGGCGCGCGATCACGTTCCCCTCGGCGTCGAGGAAGACGAGGTAGGGGAAACCGCGCCCCCCCTTCTCCTGGAGGAGGTCCGGATAAGGTTCCTCCTTCAGGCGGGAGGTGTTGTGGAGGAAGAGGACCACCTGTTTCCCGAACTCGGGAAACGCGGCGTCGGAGAGGGCTCCCTTCTCCAGCGCCGAGCAGGGGCCTCAAGGGGCGTAGGAGCGCGTGAAGTAGGCGAAGAGGATCTTGCCCGTCTTCTTCGCCTCGGCGCGGGCCTTGTCGAAGTCGAGGTTCCACTCGGCCTTCTTCAGGAACTCCGAGGCGAGCTTCTTGTCGCGGCCCGTCCGCAGGGCCGCCTCGTCGGGCTCCTGCGCCGGGAGGCCGGGAGCGAGGAGCGCGGCGAGGAGGAGGGAGGAGGGAAGGAGGGCTCGGTCGAATCCCATCGGGGTCTCCTTGCGGGGGGGGAGGACGGTCCGCTCTCCGGACGGCGAGCCGGTCCCGCGACCCAACGTACCGGGCCTCCTCCCGCCCCGCAACGCGACGGGAGGGCGCTCGCCTTCGGGGGGACGGCGAGGCTTGGAGAGCCGAGGAACCTGTGCGATCCTCTCCGTCCGCGGTCGGGCGTCGCGACCGTCCTCCGCCCCGACGAGCCGCCTCCTCCCCCAATGAAGACCTATCCCATCGTCGAGCTGCTGGGCGACGGCATCTCCGCCGAGCTCTCCTCCAGCGTCCACCGGACCGCGAAGGCCCTCCCCTTCCGGCTCGAGTTCGAGTCGATCGACCTCTCCGAGGAGAACCGGCGCCGGAGCGGGCCCGCGCTCTTCGACGAGGTCGAGCGGCGCATGCGCCAGCACCGCGTCGGGATGAAGTACCCGACGGCGACGGTCGGGGAGAGCCCGAACCGGATCCTGCGGGAGCGCTGCCGCTTCACCGTGATCCACCGCCCCGTCTGCACGATCCCCGGCATCCCGACGAACTTCACGAAGCCGATCGACCTCGACGTCGTGCGGATCGGGACGGGGGGGACCTACGAGGACGCGGGGCGGCGGATCGGCGCCGACACGGCGGTGTCGCTGCGCGTGATGGAGCGCCGTCCGGCGCGCGACGCCGCGCGCTTCGCCTTCAAGCTCGCCCTCCTCCGGAAGGCGGGGGTCGTCTCGACGAGCAAGTACACGATCCAGCGCGCGGCGGACGGGCTCTTCGAGGAGGTCGTCGGCGCGGTCGCCGAGGACTACCCCGGCGTCCCGTACCGCCGGGAGCTCTTCGACGCGCTCCTCGCCCAGCTCGCGATGCGGCCCGAGCGCTACCAGGTGATCGTCTGCCCGAACGAGTACGGCGACTTCCTCTCCGACATGGCCTGCGGCCTGATCGGATCGGTCGGGCTCGGGGACAGCGCCTCCTACTCCTTCGACGACGCGGGGACGGTCGAGCTGGCGCTCTTCGATCCCTCCGGCGGGACCGCGCCCGAGATCGCGGGGAAGGACATCTGCAACCCCACCGCCGCCCTCTTCGCCCTCGCCTCGCTCCTCCGCCACCTGAAGGAGATCGAGGCCTCGCAGGCACTGCGCTCGGCGGTCCTCGAGACGATCGCGTCCGGCCGGCGCACGACCGACATCGGGGGCACGCTCGGGACGCGCGAGTTCTCCGAGGCGGTGGCGGAGGCGTTCCAGCAGCGGCTCGCGGCGGTGTGATTCGGTCCGGGCCTACTCCGACCGCCGTCAGCGCGGCGAGGTCCCCCGGACGAGCGACTCGATCTCGTCGGGGTCCCTCGGCAGCCGAGCGGAAAGGTTCTCGTACCCGCTCTCCGTCACGACGACGTCGTCCTCGATCCGGACGCCGATCCCCCACCACTTCGGGTCGACCCCCTCCATCCCCTCGGGGATGTAGATCCCCGGCTCGACGGTGAAGACCATCCCCGGCACGAGCCCGCGGCGACCCCCTCGAGTTCCGCTCGCGTCGTGGACGTCGAGGCCGAGCCAGTGGCTCGTCCCGTGGGGAAAGAAACGGCCGTAGGCCCTGTCGCCGGCGAGCTCCACGGGATCCCCCTCGAGGAGGCCGAGGCGGACGAGGCCCCGCGTGACCTCGAGGGCGGAGGCCTCCTGGACTTGGAGGAAGGATCCGCCCGGGCGCACCTTCTCGAGCGCCGCCTCCTGCGCGCGGAGGACCACCTCGTAGATCGCGCGCTGCTCGGGGGTGAACGTCCCCGAGAGGGGCCAGGTCCGAGTGACGTCGGCCGTGTAGAAGCCGACTTCCGCCCCGGCGTCCATGAGGAGGAGGTCGTTCGGCCCGGTGAACTCCCGGTTCGAGTCGTAGTGGAGGACGCAGGCCCGGGCCCCCCCGCCGCAGATCGAGGGATAGCCGAGGCGCGGCGAGCCGAGCGCACGGAAGGCGAACTCGGCGGCGGCCTCGACCTCCCCCTCGTTCATCCCCGGACGCGAGGCCCGGATCGCGGCGAGGTGCCCCTCGATCGTCACCTCGACCGCCTTGCGGAGCATCTCGATCTCCGCCGGCGACTTGACCATGCGCCGGGTCCAGATCCAGGGCCGCCCGTCGATGACCTCGGGCGCGCCCTCCTTCGAGGCCCGGCGCTCCTGGACGATCCGGTCGACCATCTCGCCGAACTCCCGATCGAGATGGTTGACGAGGACGAGGGTCTTCGCGCGGGAGATCGCCTCACGGAGGAGCTCCTCGGTCTTCCTCGTCGTCTCGCCCCGGTCCGCCCCGAACTCCTTCATCGCCCGGTCGGGCCCGATCCTCTCCCCCTCCCACATCTCCCGCCGGCGGTCCTTCGCGCGGACGATCAGCGTGTAGACGGGGCGCTCCCCGGAGGGGCTTCCGGCTCCTTCGACCTCCGGGAACCCCGGCTCGAAGATCGCGGTGGCCTCGGGCTCGGGGAAGCCCGTGAGCCAGATGAAGTCGCTGTCCTGCCGGTACTCGTGCTCGACGTCGCCGTTGCGCATGGCCATCGGCGCCGACCGGGCGATCGCGACCGTTCCGGGCCCGCGCCTCGAGATCTCCTCGAGGAAGGCCGCGCGGCGCTCCGCGAACTCCGAGGCGGGGAGCGAGGCCCCGTGCACCCCCTGCGGCCCGTAGGGCCATCCCTTCGAGGGGACGAACCGGTAGACGGAGCCCCCGGGGGGGAGGAGTCGTTCCTCCGCCTGGACGCAGGCGGGGGCGGCGAGGAGGAGGACGGCGAGGCGACCCTTCATGCGCGATCCGCCCCGACCCTGGGGCGCGGCGCCCGCGACGATACCCGTTCGCGGGGGGGCGCGGCCCGTCCCCACCCCTGGAAGCCGCGCGCGAGGGGAAGGTCGTCGTCCCCGCCGAGGGCCGGCTTCAGGCTCCCGCCCGCGCGCAACAATGCTTGAACTTGCGCCCGCTTCCGCAGGGGCAGGGGTCGTTGCGACCCGTCTTCGCGGCGCGGTGCACGAAGGGCTTCTGCGGCGCAGCGTGCGTGTGCTCCCCGCTCGCCACCGCCTTCTCGAATTCCGCCAGCGTCCCCTCCAGCGCGCGACGCAGCTCGAACATCTGCGAGACCACGGCGCGCTCCCCGAGGAAGTCCAGGTAGGCGCGCAGCACGACCGGGACGTGCGCGGCGAGGGGGTCCTTCCGCCCCAACCGCGCCGGCAGGAGGTGCCCGACGATCGAGTGCAGGTCCTCCCCGTCCAGGTGGCGCGGCGCCTTGCCGACCTGCTCGTAGCAGCAGGCGAGGAAGCGGTCGGCGATCGCGTGGACTTCCGCGCGCTTCGCTCCGGCGATGCCTCCCGCCTGCGGCGAATCGAGGAAGGCCGCCGTGTCGAGGGTGATCTCGCGCTCGACCATTGACGCCGGATCTACCCCGCCCCCGCGGGATTCGCGAGAGCCGCTCCAGAGATCACGGTCGCGAGGCGCTCGCCGCGAGCTGGCCACAGGCCGCCCCGACGTCGGAGCCGCCGCTGTAGCGGCGTTTCGTGAAGACGCCGGCCTCTCGCAGGGCGTCGCGAAAGGCGGTCTCGCGCTCGGGACTCGAACGGCGGAACGGGTCGCGTGCCGGCTCGTCGATCGCGTTGTAGGCGAGGAGGCTGATCCCCGGGAGGATCCCGGCGCGCGCGGCGAACGAGAGGGCGAGGTCGGCGAGCGCGCGGGCGTCGTCCTCCCCGTCGTTCACCCCCTCGAGGAGGGTGTAGGCCCACATCGGCCGGTATCCGGTCGTCCGCGCGTGCTCGACGCAGGCCTCGAGGACCTCCTCGAGCGAGTGGGAGCGCTCGACCGGCATGAGTCGGAGTCGCTTCTCGCGGTCGGCGCTCCCGATCGAGAGGGCGAGGCGCACCTTCCGCGCCTCACGGCCCAGGCGGCGGATCCCGTCGGGGAGACCGGCCGTGCTGACGGTGATCGCGCGGGCGTCGACGGCGAGCGCGCAGGGGTTCGTGAGGACGGCGATCGCCTCGAGGACGGCGTCGAGGTTGTCGAGGGGCTCGCCCATCCCCTGGAAGACAACGCCGCGCAGTCGCTCTCCCCTCGATCGATCGAGGCCGAGGCGCACGGCGCGGGCCTGCTCGACGATCTCCCAGGCCTCGAGGTTGCGTCCGAGACCGAGCCGTCCCGTGGCGCAGAAGGCGCAGGCGAGCGCGCAACCGACCTGGGAGGAGACGCACGCGCTGTAGCGCCCGGGAACCTCGAGCGGGATGCGGACCGCCTCGACGAGGCGCCCGTCGGAGGTCCGGAAGAGGAACTTCACGAACGGGTCGATCGCGCTCGCCCGGGTCTCGAGGAGGGTGAAGGAAGGGAAGCCGGCCGCTGCACGGAGCGCTTCGAGGCTCCCTCGCCGCAGGTCGCGGACGGGCCCGTCGAAGTTCCATCCGCGGTGGACGGCGCTCACGACCCGTCGCGCCTCGGGGAGGGAGAAGGCGGGGATGGAGGCGGCGAGGCGCTCCGGGGTGAGGCCCTGGAGCGCGATCACGGCGCCGGGATCCGGAGCGCGACGATCGTCCCCTGCCAGGGGTCGACGCTCTCGACGAAGATGGGGAAGGCGCCCCCCGCAGCGACCCGCCGGAGCCAGGAGATCCCTCCGGTCACGATCGCGAACTCGCCGCCGGCGGACCGACAGAACTCCGAGACGAAAGGCAGGCCCGTCGCCGAGGAGGCCGGGAGGGGCTCGGGAGTGATGGCTCGCTGGAGCGAGAGGGCGATCGCACCCGCGGTGTCCGTGACGCGACCGGTGAAGTCGGGATTCGCCCGCACGCTCCGCTCGATCCCGATCCCGCAGTCGGAGACGAAGAGGGTGAGGGCCGGGCCATCGCGGGAGACGGAGGCGAAGCCGGTCGCGCCCGCTCGGGCGTGATCGACGACGTTGAGCGCAAGTTCTCGTGCGGCGGCGGCGAACCCGCGAAGAAGGTCAGGGGCGAGGGTCGGCAGGAGCGCGCGGGCCCGGTCGCCGATCCGGCGCGCGATCGCCTCGGCCTCGGACGGACTCGAGATCGGACCTTCGGCGCCCTCGAGGTCGGGGACGCGCTCGCCGCGCGAGGCGAGGAAGGCGGCGAGGGAGCGGCCGGGTGCGGTCGCCGTCGCGGCGGACGTCCAGGAGCGGCCGGGAGCGGGAGCCCAGGCCGAGAGGCCGGAGAGCCGGCTCAGAAATCCGGGGAGGTCGGCGAGGGAGCCGAGGGGGGGGAGAGCGAGCGGGCTCGCCATCGCCGCGGATTGTAGGATGCGCGCTATGGCGTTCCGGTTCGCGACGGGGATCTCCACGGCGGACAGTCCGCTGCGCGCGGCCGAGGAGGCCGCCGGGATCGCCGCGGGGGCGCTCTCGGATGCCAAGACCGACCTCGCGTTTCTCTTCGTCTCCCCCTCCCACGCGGCCTCGGTCGAGAAGATCGCCGCCCGCGTGCGCGCCCGCCTGGATCCGGCGACGCTCCTCGGCTGCACGGCGAACGGCGTGATCGCGGACGGCCGGGAGATCGAGGAGGGCCCGGCGGTGGCGGTCTGGGCGGCCGCCATGCCGGGCGTGACCGTGCGCGGATTCGCGGCGCGGGTCCGGGGCGAGGGGGAGGAGGCCCACGTCGAGGGATTCCCCGAGTTCGTCCCCGACGAGAAGGAATCCCCCGCCCTCCTCCTCGTCGTCGACCCCTTCTCCTTCCCGGCCGACGGCTTCCTCCGCGCGCTGGCGGACCGCTGCCCGTCGCTCCCCGTGCTCGGGGGGATGGCGAGCGGGGCGGGCGCCCCCGGCCAGAACCGGCTCCTCCTCGACGAGGAGATCCTCGAGGACGGCGCGATCGGGGTGCTCCTCGCCGGCCCGATCGAGGTCCGCACCGTCGTCTCCCAAGGATGCCGCCCGATCGGGCGGCCGCTCGTCGTCACGAAGGGGGAGGGAAACCTCGTCCAGGAGCTCGGGGGGAAGCCGGCCCTCGAGCGGGTGAAGGAGGTCCTCGACTCGCTCGACGAGAACGAGCGCCGCCTCGCCCGCAACGCGCTCCACGTCGGCCTCGTGATCGACGAGTACCGCAGCGCCTTCGAGCGGGGCGACTTCCTCGTGAGGAACCTCGTCGGCCTCGACCCGAAGAGCGGCGCCCTCGTGATCGGGGACCGGGTGCGGCGCGGCCAGACGATCCAGTTCCACGTCCGCGACGCGGCGAGCGCCGACGAGGACCTGCGGGCCCTCCTCGAGCGGGAGGCGAAAGGCCGGGGGACTTCCCCGCCCGCCGGCGCCCTCCTCTTCACCTGCAACGGCCGCGGCACGAACCTGTTCGCCGCCCCCGACCACGACGCCTCGATGGTGCGGAGGATCGCGGGCGCCATCCCCCTGGCCGGGTTCTTCGCCGCGGGGGAGATCGGCCCGATCGGGGCGAAGAACTTCCTCCACGGCTACACGGCGAGCCTGGCGCTCTTCTACGATCGCGCGCGCGGGCGGGGGTGACGGGCCCCTCCCCCGGCGGAGGGGGGGGGTGCCCTGGACGCTCGACCCGCGCTGCCCTACAAAAGGTTTCGCGCGCCCTTCCGGCGCGGGCCGAAGCCTGCGGGAGGGCTCCCGGACAAGCCGTCCGACGGCGAGAGAGCGTAGCCCTCCATGAGCAATCAAGCCGACCTGGTCTGGATGATCGGCGGCCCCCAGGGTTCGGGGATCAACCTCGCCGCGGAGACGCTGACGCGATGCTGCATGCGCGGGGGTCTGCACGTCTTCGCGAACATCGAGTACCACTCGAACATCAAGGGAGAGCACTCCTACTACCGTCTCCGGATCGCGAAGGAGCGCCGCCACTCCCACCTCGAGCGGGTCGACCTCCTGGTCGCCCTCGATCGCGAGACCATCGTCGGCGACGTCGAGAAGGCGGAGCAGACCCACCGCGGCCACCTCCACGAGATCGCGCCGGGCGGGGCGATCCTCTTCGACAGCGGGAACGGGCCGGAAGCGGGCGATCCCTCGCGCGAGGACGTGCGGATGTTCCCCGTCCCCTTCCGCGAGATCCTCCTCGAGGCGCTGCGGATGTACGGCCGCGAGGGGGAGGTCGGGAAGCTCCAGATCATGTACAACGTGATCGGGCTCGGCGCGTCGATCGGCCTCCTCGGCTACGACCAGGACCTGGTCACGCGCGTGATCGCGGAGGGGTTCAAGGGACGCAAGGCCGCGCTCGCCGACCTCAACGTCGCCGTCTTCCGTCGCGCGGCGGAGTACGCGACGGAGCGCTTCGCCTCCAACTACCCCCACCGCCTCTCCGTCCTCGGCGGGTCGGGCGGCCGCGTGATGATGCGGGGGATCCAGGCGGTCGGGATGGCGAAGATCCTCGCCGGCTGCGGACTCCAGACCTACTACCCGATCACGCCGGCGACGGACGAGTCGGACTACCTCGAGTCGCGCCAGGGGCAGTTCCCGACGTCGGTCGTCCAGTGCGAGGACGAGATCTCCGCGGTCCTGATGGCGATCGGCGCCGCCCACGCCGGGGTGCGCGCCTCGACCTCGACCTCGGGGCCGGGCTTCTCGCTCATGGCGGAGGGGCTCGGCTGGGCCGGGATCACGGAGGCCCCGGGGCCGGTCGTGATCCTCTACCAGCGCGGCGGCCCGGCGACGGGGCTCCCGACCCGCCACGAGCAGGCCGACATCCGCTTCGCCCTCCACGCCGCCCACGGGGAGTTCCCCCGGATCGTGGTGGCGCCCGGCGACGCGGAGGAGTGCTTCCGGACGACTTTCGAGGCCTTCAACTGGGCCGAGCGCTACCAGTGCCCGGTCGTCGTCGTCACGGACAAGTACACCGCCTCCTCCTACTCGACGATCCCGCCGTTCGAGACCTCGGGCCTGAAGATCGACCGGGGGGTCGTCTTCACCCCGCCGAAGCCGGGGAAGGACGGCTTCCTCCGCTACAAGCTCACGAAGAACGGGATCTCGCCGCGCTCGCGGCTCGGGGACCGGGGCGGGATCTTCTGGACGAGCGGGGACGAGCACAACGAGCGGGGGCACATCGTCGAGTCCGCCGAGAACCGCGTGAAGATGCAGACGAAGCGGATGACGAAGCTCGTCACGGCCGCGAAGGAGATCCCCGAGGAGACGAAGTGGACCCTCCACGGCCCCGCCGACGCCGAGATCATGGTCGTCGGCTGGGGCTCGACGAAGGGGCCGATTCTCGACGCGATCGAGGAGCTGGAGACGCAGGGGGTCCGCGCCTCCTTCCTCCAGCTGCGGCTCCTCCTCCCGTTCCCGAGCGACGCGGTGCGCAAGGTGCTGCGCAAGGCGAAGACCCACGTGATGGTCGAGGGGAACTACAGCGGCCAGGTCCGTGGCCTGATCCGCGAGATGACCGGCGTCCACGTCCGGCGCCTCGTCCACAAGTTCGACGGCCGCCCCTTCTCCCAGGACGAGGTCCGGGAGGGGATCCTCCAGCAGCTGAAGAGCGCCCGGCGCCCGGCGGTGATGAGCCATGCTTAAGCTCGAAGAGGTCAAGACCGACGTCTTCAACGACTGGTGCCCGGGGTGCGGGGACTTCGGCATCCTCACCGCCCTCCAGCAGGCGATCGCCGAGCTCGAGGTCCCGCGCGAGAAGATCGCCGTCTTCTCCGGGATCGGCTGCTCGGGGAAGACCCCCCACTTCCTCAACGTCTACGGCATCCACACGCTCCACGGCCGCTCCCTCCCGATCGCGGCCGGGGCGAAGCTCGCCAACAAGGACCTGACCGTGATCGCCGTCGGCGGGGACGGGGACGGCTACGGCATCGGCGCGGGCCACTTCGTGGCGACCGGCCGGCGCAACCTCGACCTCACCTACGTCGTCTTCAACAACGGCGTCTACGGCCTGACGAAGGGGCAGTCCGCGCCGACCCTGGCGAAGGGGCTCAAGACGAAGTCGATGCCCGCCCCCGCGATCGTCGAGGCAGTGAACCCGATCGCGCTCGCGATCTGCGCGGGCTTCACCTTCGTCGCGCGCTCCTACTCCCTCAGCGTGAAGCACCTGAAGGCGACGATCCTCGCCGCGATCCGCCACCCGGGGACCGCCCTCGTCGACGTCCTCCAGCCCTGCCCGACCTACAACGACCTCCACACGAAGGAGTTCTGGGCCGGGGCCGACACGCCGGACAAGAAGCCGCGGTGGTTCGACCTCCAGCAGGAGGGCTTCGACGCGGTCGTCCACGACCCCGAGGACGGCGGGGAGGTCGTGAGGAAGAAGACGGCGGGCGTGATGAAGTCGCTCGAGGGGGGCGACCGCGAGCCGGTCGGGGTCTTCTTCGAGTGGAAGACGGCGACCTACGGCGAGCAGCTCGCCGCGCGGATGCCCCTCCTCGCCGAGAAGCCCCTCGCCGACGCCGACTTCAGCGGGCGAGACCTGACGCCGCTGCTCGCGGAGCTCGCGTAGGCTCCCGCGCCGGCGCGCGGGCGAACGCGACCAGGGGGAGGTCGCCGCAGTCCCCGCAGACCTCGGCCCCGCCCACGAACTGGTCGCGACATCGGGGGCAGTAGGAGCGCGCCGCCGGATCGTGGGGCTCCGGCGGGGAGAGGAGCGCCTCGGAATCGACGCCCGCCGCCCGCAGGTCGCGCTCGAGCGCCTGGAGGAGCGCGGCCCGGAACCACCTCGACGTGGATTCCGCCCGAGGATCCCCGTCGAGGGATTCCGATCGGACGGGGTGGCGGACGTCGAGGAGGACGCGGCGGGCGAGATCGCGGTAGATCCGCCCGGAACAGAGCGCCCGCGCGGCCGCCAGCGGGTGGACGCCATCGAGGAGGTCGCGGGAGAGGTGCGCGGCGGCGCGCGCCGCCGCGGGCGGGGAGAGTGCCATCGCGAGGAGGGAGGCCCATCGCTCCTCCCCGTCGTCGGGGAAGAGGGCGCGATGGGCGCGCCGGTAGAGGAGGAGCACCGCGGCGTCGAGGAGGAGGAGCCCCGCGAGGAGCGGTTTCCAGGATCGCTGGGGTCCCGTTTGTTGCATCACGATCGGCGCGAGGAGGAAGAGATAGAGGAGGAGCGCCCCGCAGGCCCGACCGAGGCTCCTCGACCGCGCGAGCAGGAGTCCCAGGCGCTCCTCCACGACCCGGGAATCGAGGGACGAGGCGAGGGCATCCTCGATGGCGCGCGCCCGCGCGGATTCCGGGAGACGCCCGAGGCGGCCGAGGAGGTCCGCCAGCCGGCGCGCCGCCGAGGGGGAGGCCGCGGAGACGAAGACCCGGCCGTCGACGATCAGGTCCCGGCCTCGGACCGCGAGAGACCCCAGCCGTTCGTAGGCGAGGAACTCGCCGTCCCCCCGAGGACGCTCGTCCGCCTCGAGGACGTGCGGAGCGCCGGCGCGCACCCCCGACGGGGAGAGGGAGACGGGCCACGGGTGGACGACGAGGACGTGCCCCGCGGGGAGGAACGGGTCCGCGAGCACCGCGCCCCGCCTCTCGTTCCCGGAGATCCGCCCGGGGAAGAGGAGCCGCCACCCCCGGAGGGCGCGGCGCGCGACGGCCGCGCTCCCCCGGGGCAGCCACAGGACGCACTCGGCGAGATAGACGGCGCCGAGGACGAGCAGAAGGACGCCGAGCTCCTCCATGCCCGCGCGGGGGGCTCAGCTCGCCGTCTCGGGGGCCCGCTTCCCCGTGAAGAGCCGGCGCACGCCGGCGACGACCGCGAGGACCCCGAACACCACGAACTTCCAGAGCTTCCCGAGGAGCCCGCTCTTCACCATCGCGGCCGCCGCTCCGCCGACGACGAGGGCCGTCAGGCCGTAGGCGGCGACCTTGTCCCCCTTGCGGTACTCCGAGTACTTGTGACCCGGCTTGAACGCGAATCCCTTGAGGATGTCCTGGGCGGCCGGGAGGGCGGCGGGGAGCTCCTCCGGGTCGCAGACGAGGGTCACCTCGATCACGCCGCTGCGACCGAGGAGCCGCGTGTTGTGGTTGACGACGAGGTCCTCCCCGCTGCGGGCGCGCGTCGCCCACTGGAGGTGCTGGGTCCCCTCGTCGTAGTGCGGCTTCGTCTCCCACCCGACGAACTCGAGCCCCGGCAGGCCCCGCTCCTTGCGCCACTTGTTCGCCTCCTCGTTCCCCGAGCGGAGCCCGTCGAGGATCTCCTCCGGGTCGAGGCTCCCCTTCTCGTCGTCCTTGACGTAGCCGACGTCCGAGAACTCGAAGACGAGGAACCCGTTCGTCCCGACCGGCGCGAGGAGGCCGATCTCCCGGCCGGAGGCGGGGTTTCCCATCGCCTCCATCAGCGCGCGCGTCCCCTTCCCGCCCGTGAACCGGACGTCGGCGGGGACGTCGATCTCGGCGATCTCCCCGAGGCTGGCCTTCATCGGGCCGTCCTTCCACACGACCCCCGGGATGCCCGGACCCGAGGCCTGCTCCTCCTGCCCGATCGCCCCCCCGGCGAGGAGCGCGGCGAGGACGGGGCCGAGGACGAGGAGACCGACGGGGCCCCCGGAAACGCCGCGCTTCGCGCACCGAACCTCGATCATGGCGACCTCCTGCCTGCCTTCCCTTCCAGGACTTGTCCCGGCAGGTCCGCGGGTCTGGACGCCCCCACGGAAAGCCGGAACCCCGCGACGGCCGAACGGTCGGGCACGATCGCCCACTGCGAACGCCGTCCCCTCCGGCGCGGCGGGACGCTGTATCGGACGGGAACCGTCCGGACCCGTAGGGGGCGCGACGGGCCGACCCGGGAGAGGGCGGGGGGGAGGTCCCGCCGCCCGCGTCCCGATGGACAACGTGGGGGAATTCCTGATGATCCAGTCCGCCCTGCGCGAACGGATGCGGGGCGCCGCGTGATCCCCGACCTCTCCCGGAGATCGTTCCTGCTCGGCGCCGCGGCGGCGGCCGGCGCGGGACGCCTCGATCTCCCGGCCCTCCTCGCCGACTCCCGCGAGGAGTCGCGGAGGAAGTACGGCGGGTTCGCGATGGGGATCCAGAGCTATTCGCTCCGCGGGTTCCCCGTCGAGACGGCGATCGGGAAGATCGGCGAGCTCGGCCTCCACTGGGTCGAGCTCTACGACGGCCACCTCGAGCCGACGGAGGACGCCGGGGCGCTCGGCGCGATGCGCGAGCGCCTCGAGCGGGCCGGACTCTCGATCTCGGCCCACGGCGTGAACCGGTTCGGGTCCGACCCCGAGCGCAACGAGCGACTCTTCCGCTTCGCGAAGGCGGCCGGCGTCCCGATCCTCTCCGCCGACTTCGGTCCGGAGGCGCACGGCAGTCTCGAGAAACTCGTCGCGCAGACGGGCGTCCGGATCGCCGCCCACAACCACGGCCCCGGCCACCGCTGGGCGAGGGTCGAGGACCTCCTGCGCCAGATCCGGGACCTCGACCCCCGGATCGGGGCCTGCGCCGACCTCGGACACTACATCCGCGCCGGGGAGGATCCCGCGGCCGCGATCCGCGCGTTGAAGGGGCGCCTCCACGGCGTCCACCTCAAGGACTTCTCCGCCCCGCGCGGAGACGCGAAGGGGTGCGTCCTCGGGAGAGGGGTGATGGATCTAAAGGCGGTCTTCCGGGCGCTGGCGGAGGTCGGATTCCCGGCCGACGGGGCCCTCTCCCTCGAGTACGAGGAGAACCCGAAGGACCCGATGGCGGATCTCCGGGCCTGCCTCGAGGCGGCCTCGGAGGCCGCGCGCGCGGTCGCGCCCGCGGACCGCCGGTAGGACCCGTGGCCGCCTCCGGCGCCGCGAAGCCCCTGAGCGACCTCCAGATCGCCCGGCTCGCGCGAGGCGTGCTCGACATCCCCCCGCGGACGCGCGGGCTGATGATCGTCGCCGGCCTCGCCGGGCTCGTGCTCGTCCTCATGGAGAGCCTCGTCGGGCGCCAGGCGGAGACGATCCGGCTCGACAAGATCCTCCACTTCTCCGGCTACGCCCTCCTCGCCCTCGTCTTCGTCCTCGGGCTGCGGCCGCGCCTCTTCGTCCCCGGTCTCGTCGGCCTGATCGCGATGGGGGTCGTCGTCGAGTTCCTCCAGCGCGAGACGGGACGGACCTTCGACCTGCGCGACGGCCTCGCGAACGCCCTGGGGGTCGCGATCGGGGGCGCCCTCGGCCTGCTCGTTCGCGCCCTCCACGCCTACGTCCGCAAGGAGCTGGCCCTCGCCGCGGCGCGCCGCCGGCTCGTGTCGCACCCGGCCGGGGCGGTCGTCCTCCGTCAGGGGGATCCCATCGACCACTTCTACGTCGTCCGCCAGGGCGAGCTCGAGGCGGTCCGGACGGAGGACGGGAAGGAGGTCCTCCGGACGACGGCCGGCGCCCGGGAGGTCGTGGGCCTCCTGAGCCTGGTCCGGGGCGAGCGGCAGTACGCCACGGTAAGGGCCCGGACGGCGGTGCAGCTCTACCGGATGACCCTCGACGAGCTCCTCGACTCGGCCGGCGGCCGGGACCAGCCGGTCGCGCTCGTCACCCACGCCCTCGTCCTCAAGCTCCGCGAGGCCGCGGACCGGATCGTCAGGTCGGGAGCCGGGTAGCGCTCGGGCCGCCCCGCACGCGCTCGACCGCGTCCCGCCAGCCTCGGCAGAGGTCTTCGCGCTCCCTCGTGCCCAGCCGGGGGGAGAAGCTCCGCTCGCTCCGCCAGAGGGCCTCGATCGCTCCGAGCGAGGGGAACACCCCCGCCTGGAGTCCCGCGAGGAAGGCCGCGCCGCGGGCGGTCGTCTCGCGCACGGCGGCGACCTCGACGGGGACACCCGCGAGGTCGGCGAGGAACTGCATCGCCCAGCCGTTCGCGCTGACCCCGCCGTCGACCCGCAGGCCGATCACGTGGCGCTCCCCCGCCGCGCTCATCGCCCCGAGGAGGTCGACCGTCTGGAACGCGATCGCCTCGAGGCCCGCGCGGACGATCTCGGCGACGCCCGCGTCCCGCGTGAGGCCGAGGATCGCGGCGCGCGCGTCCGGATCCCAGTGCGGGGCCCCGAGCCCCGTGAAGGCCGGGACGAGGTAGACGCGCCTCGCGGGATCGGCGGCGGCCGCGAGCCGCTCGGTGTCGGCGGCGGTGGCGACGACCTTCAGGCCGTCGCGCAGCCACTGCACGATCGATCCGGCCGAGAAGATGCTCCCCTCGAGCGCGTA
>CBRGOK010000001.1:0-35507 GCA_967798035.1 uncultured bacterium | reverse complement strand
TCCAGGAGGCACCCCCGCCTTCCTCTCCCCCCGAGGAGGAGGAACCGCTCGGCCGTCGGCTCCGGCGCCTCGTGATCGGCGCCCCGAGGAACCTCGAGGACCGGACCCTCTTCCACCGCCTCGCCCTGGTTCCCCTCCTCGCCTGGGTGGGCCTCGGGGCGGACGGGCTCTCCTCCTCCGCCTACGGCCCGGACGAGGCCTTCCGGACCCTCGGAGGGCACACCTTCCTCGCCCTCCCGCTCGCCTTCCTGATGGCGGGGACCGTGTTCCTCATCTCAGCCGCCTACAGCCGGATCATCGAGCAGTTCCCCCACGGCGGCGGAGGCTACGTCGTCGCGACGAAGCTCCTCGGGGAGCGGGCGGGCGTCGTCTCGGGGTGCGCCCTCCTCATCGACTACGTCCTGACGATCACCGTCTCGGTCGCCGCCGCGGGCGACGCGCTCTTCAGTTTCCTCCCGCCCCACGCGCAGTCGTTGAAGCTCCCGGTCGAGGTCCTCCTCCTCGCGGGTCTGACGACCCTCAATCTCCGCGGCGTCCGCGAGTCGGTCCTCACCCTCGCCCCGATCTTCCTCCTCTTCGTCGCCACCCACGTCGTCCTGATCCTCGGCGGGATCGTCGCGCACGCCCCCGCGTTCCCCGCGACGGCGCGCTCGCTCGCCGGGGGATGCCGGGAGGGGCTCTCGACGCTCGGCGCCGGGGGCGTCCTCCTCCTCCTGCTGCGGGCCTACTCGCTCGGGGGAGGGACCTACACGGGGATCGAGGCGGTCTCGAACGGCCTCCCCCTCATGCGCCGGCCGCGCGCCCGGACGGCGAAGCGGACGATGATCTACATGGCCTCGTCCCTCGCGTTCACGGCGACGGGGCTCCTCCTCTGCTACCTCCTCTGGAACGTCGCCCCGGTCCCGGGGAAGACGATGAACGCCGTCCTCGTCGAGCGCCTCGCCGCCCCCCTCCCGGGAGGGGGGGTCCTCGTCGTCCTCACCCTCCTCTCCGAGGCCTCCCTCCTCGTCGTCGCCGCGCAGGCCGGATTCCTCGACGGTCCGCGCGTGCTCGCCAACATGGCGGTCGACTCCTGGATGCCCCACCGCTTCTCGGCCCTCTCCGACCGCCTGACGACGCAGAACGGCGTCCTCCTCATGGGGGGGGCCTCCCTCGCCGCGCTCTTCTACACGGGAGGCGCGGTCGGTCACCTCGTCGTGATGTACAGCATCAACGTCTTCCTCACCTTCTCCCTCTCCATGCTCGGGATGACGCTCTGGCGGCTGCGCAACCGGCGCCGGGACGTCCAGTGGAAGCGCCGCGCCGCCCTCTTCGGCGTCGGCTTCGCCCTGTGCGCGACGATCCTCGTCTCGACGGTCGTCCTCAAGTTCCGGGCGGGGGGATGGGTGACGCTCCTCCTCACGGGGTCGGTCGTCTCCCTCTGCTTCCTGATCCGCCGCCACTACCGGGTCGTCGCCGCCAAGCTCGCGCGGCTCTACGCCGACCTCGGGACCCTCCCCCTCGTGCCCGCGGAGAAGCCGGGGGCGCTCGATCCGAGCGCGCCGACCGCGGCCGTCCTCGTCGGCTCCTACGGCGGCCTGGGGATCCACACCACCCTCAACGTCTTCCGCGCCTTCCCCAACCACTTCAAGAACCTCGTCTTCCTCACCGTCGGCGTGATCGACTCGGGCGTCTTCAAGGGGGAGGAGGCGATCGGGTCGCTCCGGAAGCGGACGGAAGAGACCGCGAAGAAGTACGTCGAGGTCGCGCGCGCCCTGGGCGTCCCGGCGACCTACCGGACGGCGATCGGCACCGACGCCGTGGCGGAGGTCGAGCGGCTCTCGCTGGCGGTCGCGAAGGACTTCCCGCAGACGACTTTCTTCGGGGGGAAGGTCATCTTCCAGCGCGAGAAGTGGTACCAGCGGATCCTCCACAACGAGACCGCCTTCGCGCTCCAGAAGCGCCTCCAGTGGGCGGGGAAGACGATGGTCGTCCTCTCCGCGCGCGTCCTGTAGCGGGGGAGCCTCCTACAGCGCCCCGACGATCTTGTTCGTCACCTTGGCGAGGGGGGGGCTCGCGACGTCGAAGACCGCCGCCTGCATGTGGACGAACGCGCCGTCGAGGACCGGGAGGACCGGGATCGGGATGGGAGGGGTCGCCGCCGCCGGCGTGATCCCGGAGGGGAAGAACTGGATCAGGATCGTCGGGTCGATCAGCACGTTCCCGAAGGGCTGGAGGACGAAGTTGAGGGGGCCCAGCGAGAAGAAGTAGGCGACGAACCGGCCCGCGGGCGCCGCCACGTCGAGGGAGAAGGTCTGCCCTTGCCCGAAGGTCCCGTTGAGGAGGAGCCGGACGTCGGTCACCTCGTCGTAGCCGATCTCCGGGACCGCGAAGGCGTCGTTGTCCGAATCGATGAACCGGGGGTCGCCGTCGCCGTCCGAGTCGAGGAAGGGGGGCACGATCGAGGTCCCCGCGTCGACGAGAGGGGAGGTCGCCAGGAGATGGTGGTCGCCCGGGGGGACCGGGTTCACGAACAGCGGGTCGACGGAGACATCGTTCGGCCCCGGGGCGATCGCGGAGTAGTCGGTCGCGTTCCCGAAGACGCAGTTGGAGTCGTTGAGGAGGTTCAGGAGCGCCGGGGGCGCGATCCCGAAATCGAAGATCCCGAAGTTCGAGTGGTTCGCGACGATGTTGTTGAAGACGTTCCAGTTCCCCCCCTGGACCCGGATCCCGTTCAGGCCGTCGACGATCGTGTTGTTGTAGACGTCGCCGCCCCCGGGGCTCCCCGTCGTGATGTCCGAGATCCAGAGGTTCGCGTCGGTCGCGCCCTGGATCAGGTTGTCGTGGATCCGGAGCCCGCCCGCCGGCCCGAAGGTCGCGATCCCGTAGGCGGAGAATCCCGCGCCCGTCTCGACGACGCAGTGGTCGATCTCGATGTTCGTCGTCTGGAAGCTCGACCCGGCGGTGATGCTCCCGATCCGGACGACGCCGAACCCGCCGTTGTGGTTGCGGAGCGTGAACCCGGAGAGCCGGCCCCCGCTCCCGAGCGCGCGGAAGGAGATCATCCCCGCGACCGACGTGCTCGCCCCGGCGCCGTCGACGATCGTCGCGGCGGCGCCCCCGACGCCGAGGATCTGGACGCTCTGCTGCGGGACCGCGACCCCTCCAGGGAGCCCGATGTTGATCGGGAAGATCTCCCCCGTCGTCCCCGGGTCGTAGGTCCCGGGCCGCACGAGGATCCGGTCTCCCGGGGCGGCGATGGTCGCCGCCGCCGTGATCGACAGGAGAGGGAGGGCGAGGGTCCCGGGATTGGCGTCGTTGCCGGTCGCGGCGTCGACCCAGATGTCGACCGCCGACGCGCGGGAGACGGCTCCGCAGAGGACGAGGGCGGAGCCGAGGAGAGAGGCGAGGCGCATGGAAACCTCCGGATTCGGGCCTTCGGTCGGGCCCGGGGAGGGGCCCGCATCACGGGAGCCGATTCTAGCGAGCCGCCGTGAATCCGCCGCGTCCTATTGCAGCGTCACGGCGAGCGCGCGCGTCATCGCCCCCGGGAGAGGGGCCGGACCCGGATCGACGATGTACCACTGGACGTAGGCGACCCCGCCCACGAGGAGGGGATCGGGCGGGATGGCGAAGGGGAACGAGACGCGGCCGGCGCCCGGCCCCGGTCCGCTCGTCGCCGCCGGGAGCATCGCGTCGAGGGAGACGAGGAGGTTGCAGGCGGGCATCCCGAGGAAGCCGAGGTTGAGGGGGAGGGGGAGGCCCCCCGGGAGGGACGCGTTCGACGCCCCGAGGAGGAGGAGGGCGAAGGTGCCGGGCAGGGTCCTCGAGAGATGGACCTCGAAGGTCGCCCCGACGAAGGGGATCCCCGTGACGCCGATCCGCGGCGCGGCGCCGAGGGACCCGGGGCATCCCGAGCCGAACGAGTCGATGCCGGGCGGGACGCCCGAATAGGCGTAGGCCTTCCCGACGTCCCCGGTGCCGACGTCGTGGAAGTGCGCGCCGACGGAGACCTCCCCGAAGCCGTCCCCGTCCATGTCCCCGCCGGGGCCGAGCCCGGTTCCGAAGAAGTCGGCGAGGGCCTCGCCCCCCTGCTCGAAGAGGAGGGGCGGGGGGGGGATGGGGGCCGGGCCGCCGCGGAACACGTAGATGCGGCCAGTCTGCCCGTTCTGGGAGGGGGCGCCCGCGGCGTAGTCGGCGAATCCGTCGCCGTCGACGTCGCCGGCCGCCGAGACGGAGGTGCCGAGGGCGTCGCCCGGAGCGAGTCCGTCCGCGGTCGTGAGGAGGGCGCCGGTCAGGCCGGAGTAGAGGTAGACGCGCCCGGCGAACGTCCCGCCGCCGCTCGCCTGCCCCCACGCCCCGACGAGGATGTCGGCCCGCCCGTCGCCGTCCGTGTCCCCGGGCCCCGCCACCGCCGCGCCGAAGGCCGCGGCGGGGGACTCCCCGTCGAACGTGAAGAGGGGGGCGCCGGTGAGTCCCGAGAAGACGGCCACGCGGCCGGCGTTCGTTCCGCTCGGGGGGTCGAACCGCCACGCCCCCACGACGAGGTCGGAGCGGCCGTCGCCGTTCGCGTCTCCCGCGCCTGCCACCGCCGCCCCGAAGTTGTCCTGCTGCGCGAGCCCGGTCCAGGAATAGAGGAGGAGGGGCGCGGTGGCGGCGGCGGGGAGCGCGTAGACGTAGGCCTTGCCGGCGTCGAGCGCGCCCGGGGCGTTCCACCGGTCGGCCCCGACGATCACGTCGGCCCTCCCGTCCCCGTTCACGTCCCCCGCGCCCGATACCGAGAATCCGAACCGGTCCCCGACCGCCTCCCCCGTGACGCTGAGGAGGAGGGTCCCGTCCGGGCCCGAGAGGACGTAGGCCTTGCCGGCGTCGACGCCGCTCGCCGCGTTGTGGAGCGGCGCGCCGACGATCACGTCGGCGGTCCCGTCGCCGTTCACGTCCCCGGCGACGGCCACCGCGTACCCGCATTCGTCGGCCGCCGCCTCCCCGTCGAAGATCCAGAGCTGCGCGAGGCTCTGCGGGGAGTAGACGTACGCCTTCCCCGCGTCGATCCCCGCGGGGCCGTCGTGGCGCCAGGATCCGACGACGGCGTCGTCGAAGCCGTCCCCGTCGAGATCCGCCCCTCCCGAGACGGAGATCCCGAACCGGTCGTCCTGCGCCTCGCCGTCCTGCGACCAGACGAGGGTCTGGGCGGGGGAGGAGGCGGAAAGGAGGGCGGAGGCGAGAAGGGCGGGACGAAGCGCGCGCAGCCTCATGGCGGTTCTCCCGGTCGTCCGGGGAACTTGGGATTATGCGCGGCGCGAGGCGGAGGGCTACGGCGAGTCGACGAGGGTCTCGGAGACGGGCTCCTCGCCGATCTGGACCATGCCGCGGACGAGCTTGCCTCGGCAGGCGCTGAGCTCGAGGGTGTAGATCCCGGGCGGCGCGTCGAGCGACACGAGGCAGCGGCCGTCGGCCCGCCGCGCGGCGCGGTAGACCGTCTCGACGACGGGGATCCCTCCCGGCCCGAGCAGGCGCGCCTCGCACACGACGGAGCGCTGCGGCCCGAGGATTTCCGGCCGCGGCCGGAACCGGACCTTGAGGCGGCGGGGGCGGCGGAGGGGGAAGCCCCTGTCGGAGTTCTCGCCGCTCGCGAGCTCGAGGCGAAGCGCGTTCCCCGCCAGGACGAGGAAGCCCGACCCCGGCGGGGCGGCGCCGAGCCGCACGCTCTCCCCCTTCTCGTCGAGCTCGCCGGGGCAGGGGAGGCGCAGGCCCGCCACGTTGCGGTACTCGAATTCGAAGCTCTCGCGCTCCGGCAGCCAGCCGTCGACCGGCACGAGATTGAGCCGCACCGTCGCGCGCCGCGCGAGCTCGACGACCGCCCGCACGTTCCCGAAGGGGGGGACCTCGACCCGGGCGGCCGCCGCCGCGTAGTCCGGGGCGAGCACCTCGGCGGCGTAGGGGCCCGGCGGGAGGCCCCGCGCCAGGAGCGAGGGCTGGGAGGACCCGGTGTGGAGGGCGCGCATCCCGAAGTCGCCGACCAGCTTCCGCAACGAGACCTCCGCGCCCGCCACCGGCTGGAGCGTCCCGGCGTCGAGGACGTCGAGCTCGAGGGCCCCGAGCGTGCGGTTGAGCCCGGGGACGTCGATCCGGAACTCGAGGGGAGGATCGCCGTTCTTCCAGCGCTTCTCCGCGATCGCCTGGTCCCGGAAGACCACCGTGACGATCCGCTCGGACCCCGCGGGCACCTCCGCCTCGAAGAAGGCCGTCTCGAGGTCGATGTCGGCCTGCTCCCCCTCGACGCTCCCGCGCCAGGCGCCCGGGCAGAACGCCTCGGCGGCCGCGTAGATCCCGGAGGCGCCCCAGAAATCGCGGACGCGGTGGGAGCCCGCGCCGCGGACGGCCTCCGGGAAGAGGAAGAGGAGGTTCACCGGACGAAGGGGCGCCCCCTCCAGGTCGAGGAGCCTGCCCCGGACGCGCGAGACCTTGCGCGTCCGCAGGGCGAGGTCGACGCGCGTCTGGAAGGGGGGATCGGGGAAGTTCCGCCGCAGGGTCCCGTCCTCGTAGCCGGCGACGAGCGCCCGGACCGTGAGCTCCCCTCCCATCCGCGTCTCCAGTCGATAGACGCCGCTCGCGTTCGCCCGGCAGTCCGCGACCTTCTCGAAGGAGACCTTCGTCTCCTCCCCCTCGTCGTCGACCTCGCGGCGCTCGATCGCGAGCGTGACCGACGCGAAGCGCAGCGGCGTCCCCCGCTCGTCGGTGATCCGGCCGGAGAGGGTTCCCACCGGTCCGCTCGGCTTCGCGACGGCCGGCTCCCCGGGCTCCGGTCGACCTCCGTCCCCCTCGAGAGGAGGCTCGGCCGGGGGCTCGAGGTTTCCCTCCCCTCCCTCGACCGGACGGCTCGCGGGCTGCGTGTCGACGGGCCATTCCCCTCCGGGAACGACGGTGATTTCCCGCCGCGGCAGATGCCGGGCGAGCTCGGGCGTCCTGCGCGCGACCAGCGTCAGGACGAACGCGACGGCCCCGATGAAGAAGGTGGAGCTCGCGAGGACGAGGCGCTCCCGCTTCGAGAGCGTCATCGGGCGCCTCTCCGGTGGATGGAGAGGGCGTTCTCCGGGCCGACGACGAGGGGAGCTCCCATGCGAGCGAGCGGGGGCTTCCCTGTTTCGGCCTCCAGGGCGCCCCGACCGAAGCCCCGGAGGGGGGGTCCTTCCCGCGGGTTACGGAGAGGGGGGGAGGGAGAGGGGGGGGGAGGAGAGCGCGCTCCCGACCGCCCGCCAGCGGGAGGGCTCCTGCGTGAGGAGGGCCCGGTAGTAGAGGCGCACGTCGGCCGCCGGGAACTCGGCGAGGAGGGCCTCCGTCGCCTTCGCGACGACCTCGACCGAGGGGACGACGGGGTTCTCCTCCTCCCCGAGCATCCCGTCCTCGTGCGGGATCCCGACGAGGTCGAGGAACCGACGGAGGAGCGGGCGGCGCCTCTCCATGTGGAAGACGAGGAGGAGGGTCGCCGCGACGTCCTCCCGGAGGTCGAGGGTCGAGGCGAGCATCCTCACGCGCAGGTCGAGCGAAAGCCGCAGGAAGCCCGCCTCACGGAAGCCGCGGCGCGGGCCGATCTCCCGCGCGAGGGCCCCCGCCGCCTCGGGTGCGAGGTCCTTCTGCTCGAAGAACGCCCGCGCGAGCGCCTCGCGCTCCTCCTTCGGGAGCTCCCGCCACAGCCGCGCCGCCGTGGGGATCTCCCCGGTCCTCGGGTCCGCCGTCATGGATTCCCTCCGGGTCCGCCGGGATTCTCCCACGCCCTCCCCGGTCCCCTTCAACGGGCGAGGAGGGCGAGCGCCGCCTCCGGGAGGCGGCGAAGGTCCTCGACGACGGCGTCGGGCTCCGGGCCCTCGGGAGGCGACTCACCGGCGAGGGAGGGGACCACGCGGGCGAGGACGCTCTTCATCCCCGCCGCCCGAGCCCCGGCGACGTCGACGAGCGGGAGGTCCCCGACGTGGACGCAGTCCCGCGGGTCGACGCCGAGGTAGTCGCTCGCCGCGCGGAAGATCCGCGGGTCGGGCTTGCGGAACCCGAAGGCGCTCGAACTGACGAGCACGTCGAAGTGCGGCCGCATCCCGAGCCGCTCGAGGGTCCGGGCGATCGGCGCGTGGTAGGTGTTGTTCGAGACGAGCCCGAGGCGGACCCCCGCCTCCCGCAGCGCCGCGAGCGCCTCGAGCGCGCCGGGGACCGGCCGGTAGGCGGCCTCCTCCTTCGCGCAGAAGACGTCGAGCGCCGCCTCGATCTCCTCCGGCGCCGGGGCGTGGAGCCCTCCGGTCTCGAACGCCGTCTTGAGGTGGCCCGCGGCCGGCTCCTCGACGTAGGTGCGCCGGGCGCGCCCGATCCCCTCGCGCCGCAGGCGCAGGAACCGCGCGACGACCTTCGCCGCGTCGCGGTCGGCGAGCCGCCTCGACAGGTGGGCCTCGAGCACGGGGGCGGCGGCGGGGTCGTAGACCTCGAAGGAGGAGACCTCCCCGACGAGGGTGTTGCCGAAATCGAGGAGGACGGCGCGGCGGGTCACGGGGCGGCTCAGAGGATCGCGACCCGGACCCAGTTTGTCAGCTCGTTCAGCGCGCCGCCGTTGAAGGAGGCGCCGGCGAGGTAGAGGGCGAGCCCCGAGATCCCCGGGATCGCCGGGATGGAGAGGGTCATCGTCGCCTGCCCCGCGGGGTCGAGCGTGCCGACGTTCCCGGAGAGGACCCCGTTCCCGGGCGCGAGGAGGAGGAAGAAGAGCGGATCGGGATTGAGGGGGACGATCCGCCCCGCGTCGATCGGGATGCCGGGGAAGCTCCCGAGCGAACCGGTCACGGCGAAGGGGAGCCCCCCCGAGCCCGGGAGGTTGACCGGGATCGCGCGCGAGGCGCCCGGCGCGATCGGGTCCTGGGGCGGGATCGGGAGCGGGGCGAGGTCGTCGAGGACCCGCCCCATGACGGCGTTGCGCGGCCCGCCCTCGACGATCGTCTCGAAGGGGAATCCGAATCCGATCGCGTGGTAGCCCGGCGCCACGAAGCGGACCGCGGCCCCGCCCCCGTTGGCGTAGGTGAGGACGATCGCCCCCTGGAGGGAGGAGGGGAGGAGGACGTCGGGGAAGTTCGCGTCGTAGGTCCCCTGCGTCCCGTCGTCGAAGGTGAATCCCGGGATCCCGGCGAAGAACGAGGCCGCCGGCGGCTGCGCGATCGAGTGGGTGTTCGCGTCGTCGGCGACGTAGTTCAGCCCGAGGGTCGACTCGTAGAAGGTCCGGTCGGCGACCGACCCGAGGAAGTCGAGGTCCCACCCGATCTCGGCGCCGGTCGCGAAGAGATTGCCGCCGGCGGCGAGATAGGCGGCCACGAGGGCCTGCTCGGCCGAGGAGAAGGTCTCGTCCACGGTCGACTCCTCCCCGAGGATCCAGTCGACCATCCGGTAGGGGGCGAGCGCGAGGAGGCCCGGCACCGCCTCGTTGTTCGCGCCGTCGAAGTTCCACCCCGCGTCCAGCGCCGCGGCGACCGCCGCGGCGTGCTGGCGCTCGAAGTCGAAGGTGTTGTCCCGCTCGAGGACGAAGGGGTCGAGCCGGTCGAACCCCGAGACGAGGAGGACGGAGACCGGCCCCCCCTTCGCGGCGCGGGCGGCGACGACCTCGGTCGGGCGGCCGACCCCCCCCGCGTTGAAGGAGGCGACCCTGGCGTGCACGACCTCCCCGAGGGCGACGCCCGTCAGGGGGATCTCGCCCGTCCCCCCCCCCGCCACGACCGTCCCGTCGTCGAACGCCTTGCCGTCCGGCGAGCGGTAGACGACGTAGCCGGTCGCCCCGGCGACGGGCGACCAGCGGACCTTCATCGCACCGTCGGCCTGATTCTGGATCGCCACCTCGACGGGCGGCTCCGGCACGAACGGCGCGCCCGGGAGGAAGTAGCTCGCGATCCCCCGGTAGATCGCCCGCCCGGAGATCTCCCGGAACTCGGGCTCGTGGAGGTAGGGGTTGTCGAGGGCGACGTTGTCGTGGAACGCGAGCTCGATCAGGCAGCCCGGCATCGTCACGAGCTCGCGCACCTCGCCGAAGTTCGCCTGGAGGAGCCCCCCGTTCGTCCAGGTCGGGTCCCACTCCGCCTGGAGGTCCTGGACGATCCGGTTGTGGATCGAGGCCTGGAGCGCCGCGCTGCCGGGCGTCGCGCTCCCGCCGGCGGCGCCGTTGTAGATGTAGGTGCTCGTCCCGCTCCCCGTCCCGGTCGGGCTGGCGTTCGTGTGCAGGGAGACGAAGGCGTCCGCCCCCCACCACTCGGCGAAGTTCGGCCGCGCCGTCACGTCGTCGCAGTTGTCCTGGCTCGAGGGTCCGCAGGGATCCCACACGCTCGCGGGGGCCCCGGAGTACTCGGCGAAGTAGCGCGAGCACTCCCTCCAGCGCGGGTCCCCGCTTGTCGTCCCGCCGCGCACGATCGAGCCCATCCCCGCCCCGATCCGGACGGCGTCGGCGATCACGACGCCCGCCTCGGCCGATTCGTTCGAGAGGGTCACCTGCGCGAGGTCGCCGGCGAACCAGGTCCAGGAACCGAGGTAGTTCCAGCGCAGCCCGTCGATCTCCTGGTCCAGCCGGACCTCGCTCAACCCGCCCGGGTGAAGGACCCGGTAGAGCGCGTCCGTCACCCGGTTCGCCCCGTCGCGGTAGAAGACGTAGACCGGGTAGAGCCCGTCCGCCGGGACGACGGCGCCCCAGGTCGCCGTGGCGGTCTCCGTCGGGCTCGCGTTGACGAAGCGGTAGGTGAGCCCGGCGTAGCCCGGGGTCCCGCTCGTCGTCCAGGTCCCGGTCTCGGCGTACGTCGCCGGGAGGTCGTTGTCCCGGATCGCCTCGAAGGGGACGGTGCCCCGCTCGCGGCAGGTGATCACCTTCGCCCCCGCCCCCTCGAGGTAGCGGTAGAGATGGTCGATCGCGATCTCGTTCGTGTGGACGTCCTCGACGAGCCCGTTGATCAGCGGGCGCTGGTAGATCCATCCGAGGCTCGAATGCCAGTACCGGCCGTGGCCGGGGGAGATGACGATCCGCTTCCCCGAGAGGGTCCCGGGGACAGGAGGCGTCTGGCCGGCCGCGGAGGCGAGAGAGACGAACAGCGCCACGACCGGGATCTTCTTCACGGGGCTCCTGTCGATGCGGCGACCCACGTGGGTCGCCTGCCCGAATGCTAATCGAGGTCCCTCGCCGCGGAAACGCGCGGGGGGGGACTTCAGCGGGCCGCGGTCACCCGGAACTCGCCCTCGAGCCGGACGTCGGAGGAGGACGCTCCGACCATCGCCCGGAAGGACCCGGGCTCGACGATCGGCCTCCCGTCCGGCCCCGGGAAGGCGAGGTCCCGCGGTCCGAGCCCGAAGGCGACGGTGCGCGTCTCTCCGGGAGCGAGCGCGATCCGCCGGAACCCGCGGAGCTCCTTCACCGGGCGCACGACGCTGCCGACCTCGTCGCGCAGGTAGAGCTGGACGACCTCGTCCCCCGGGCGGGATCCGACGTTCTTCACGTCGGCGCGGACCTCGACCCGCCCCGCCGGGGGGATCTCGGCCGGCTCGATCCGCAGGTTCGAGTACTCGAACCTCGTGTAGGAGAGCCCGTGCCCGAACGCGAAGAGGGGGCGCCCCGACAGGTCGACGTAGTCGTAGCCGCGGCCGGTCGGGCGGTGGTTGTAGACGAGGGGGAGCTGCCCGACGGACCGCGGGAAGGTGATCGGGAGGCGGCCGGCGGGACTGACGTCGCCGAACAGGACCTCGGCGAGCGCGCTCCCCCCCTCCTCGCCTCCGTACCAGGCCTCGAGGATCGCCGGGGCCTGCCCGATCCAGCGCGCCATCGTGACCGCGCTTCCGCCGACGAGGACGACGACGAGGGGCTTCCCGACGGACGCGACCGAGAGGATCAGCTCCTCCTGCGCCGGGGAGAGGTCGAGGCTCGCGCGGTCGCGCCCCTCCCCCTCCTCGATCCCGGCCAGGACGACCGCGGCGTCGGAAGCCTTCGCGGCCTCGACCGCCTCCTCGAGGAGCGCGCCCGACCTCCAGTCCCAGCCGAGCCGCGCCACGGCCCCGCCTCCCCGCTCGTAGTACTCGAGCCGCAGGTCGTGGGGCTCCCCGGCCGTCCAGCGGACGGAGACCCGGTCGGTCGTCGGGGAGCGGTCGGTCCAGGAGTCGACGAGGAGGCGGCCGTCGATCCAGAGCCGGACGCCGTCGTCGGTCGTGACGGAGATCTCGTACGCCCGGGTCTCGGGAGGGACGATCCTCCCCGTCCAGCGGACCGAGAAGTCGTCCGCCTTGACCCCCTCGCCCGGCGAACCCCCGCTCCAGTCGAAGTCGACGCGCTCGTCCGTGCGCACGAGGGCCGCGTTCCCCTCGAGGTCGCGGTTGCCGAAGTACTCGCCCCGCATGCCCCGGGCCTGCGGGTCCCCCCCCTCGGGACGGAGGAAATCGGGAGGGATCGCCGGAAGGGCGGAGGCCATCTCGCAGCCCCGGGCGTGGAGGACCTTCGTCCCGGGCGAGACCTTCGCCCGGATTCCCTCGAGCGCGCTCA
This sequence comes from uncultured bacterium, assembly GCA_967798035.1. Taxonomy (GTDB): domain Bacteria; phylum Planctomycetota; class UBA1135; order UBA1135; family JAKEFM01; genus JAKEFM01. The sequence goes on along the minus strand of CBRGOK010000001.1, from coordinate 22,999 downwards.
CGGTCTTCATCCCCGAGCCGCTGTACCCGCCGAGGCGGACCTCGTCCGCGAGAGGCCCGATCACGGCGATCGCCCCGAGATCCTTGCGCAGCGGGAGGAGATCCCCCTCGTTGCGGAGGAGGACGATCGCCTCGCGCGCCGCGCGCCGGGCGAGCGCGCGGTGCTCCGCGCAGTCGGCGAGGGCCGCGGCCCGCCCCGGATCCACGCTCGCGTCCTCGAAGAGGCCGAGCCGGAACTTCGCCTCGAGGACCCGCGTGGCGGCGCGATCGAGCGCCTCGCGAGGGACGAGCCCCTCCCGCAGGGCCTCGAGCAGGGGAGGGCCGTAGAGCTCGACCTTGGGAAGCTCGACGTCGAGGCCGGCCCCGAGCGCGCGCGCCGCGCCCTCCTTCTTCGAGGCCGCGGCTCGGTGGAGGCTCACGATCCCGCCGACCGAGTCGTAGTCGGAGACCACGAAGCCCCGGAAGCCCCACTCCTTCCGCAGGATGTCCGTGAGGAGCCAGGGGTTCGAGGAGCAGGGGAGGCCGTTGAGCGAGTTGTAGGCCGCCATCACGGATCCCGCCCCCGCCTCGCGGAAGCACGCCTCGAAGGGGACGAACTCCGTCTCGCGCAGCATCCGCTCCGGGAGGTCGATCGCCTGGCTGTCCCGCCCGCCGTCCCCGACGTTCACGGCGAAGTGCTTGGGCGTCGTGATGACTCCCGCCCCCTCGAGCCCGCGGCAGAAGGCGACCCCCATGCGGGCCGAGAGGTGGGGGTCCTCCCCGTAGGTCTCCTCCACCCGGCCCCAGCGGACGTCGCGCGCGAGGTTGACGACGGGCGAGAGCGCCTGGTGGATGCCGCGGCTGCGCGTCTCCCTCCCGATCGCCGTCGCGACCTCGAGCATCAGGTCCGTGTGGAAGGTCGCCGCGAGCGCGATCGCCTGGGGAAAGGAGGCGGCCCCCTTCCCGACGAGGCCGTGGAGCGCCTCGTCGTGGACCAGGATCGGGATGCCGAGCCGGGTCTTCTCGCGCGCGATCCGCTGCACGCGGTTCGCCTTCTCCGCCGCCTCGGCGGCGGGGAACGGACGGAGGAAGGTCCCGAGGTTCCCGATCCCTTCCGCCGGGATCACGGGCTTCTCCTCCGGGTCGGAGAGGCTGCAGCGCAGCTGTGCCGCCTTCTCCTCGAGCGTCATCCGGGAGAGGAGGTCCGCGGCGCGCTTCTCGGGCGGCCTCGACGGGTCTCGCCACGCCTCGGCCCTCCTTCCCCCCGGTCCCGCGCAGGCGGCGAGGAGGACGACGAGGACGGCACGCGATGCGTTTCTCACGGCGGCGCTCTCCTTGGCCCTCTTCCGGGAGCCCGGCCGGAGGATAGCCCCGGCGGCTCCCGCCGCGGAACGAGAGCGGCCTCGAACCGCGCCGCCCGCCGCCGTAGGTTCGCCATCGCGACGGGTCGCGTCATGCCCCCCAACCCCGCCAACCTGGTGCGGCGATTCCTCGCGCACTCGACCTGCACGGTCTCCGATGCGCTCGACCGGCTGAACCTGAAGGGCGCCCCGAGAGGGATCCTCCCGATCTGGAGCGGCTGCCCGAGGATCGCCGGCCGCGCCGCGACGATGCGCCTCGTGCCGGAGGGGCCCGCCTCGCCCGTCCGCGGGACGCTCGAGACGATCGCCGCCGCGGGCCCCGGCGAGGTCCTCGTGATCGACCACGGGGGACACCTCGACGTGAACTCCTTCGGCGGCATCGCCTCCTACACCGCGAGGCGCAGGAGACTGTCGGGCGTCGTGATCGACGGCGTCACGCGCGACGTCGACGAGATGAAGACGCTGCGTTTCCCGGCGTTCGGTCGGGGGGTGATCCAGCAGTCGGTCCGCGGCCGCTGCGCCTTCGGCGGCCGCGGCGTCGAGGTCGGGCTCGGCGGCGTCCTCGTCCGGCCTGGGGACCTCGTGGTCGCGGACGTCAACGGGGTCGTCCTCGTTCCCTGGGACCGCGCCGAGGAGGTCCTCCGGATCGTGCAGGAGTGCGCGGCCGCGGAGAAGAAGGTGAAGGCCTGGATCGCGAAGGGGATCGACCCGGTCGAGGCGCACGAGCGCGCGCGCTACGACGTCCTGGGAAGCGCCTCCGGTTGAGGGGGGGCCCGGGGGAGTTCCTAGAATCGGGCGGACCCGGAGCCCTCCCCCGACCGTGACAGCCCGCACCGTCCCGCGCACCCTGCGGGCGCTGTTCGAGCCCGACCCCGGTCCGGCGGCGTTTCGGGCGGCTCTCGCCTCGCTTCGATCCGTCTCGACCGAGCCGCAGCATCCCGTCTACTCGACGGGATCGCCGAAGGATCTGTTCGCCCTCGTCGAGAGGCACCGGGGAGCCGCCGAACGGATCCGCGCGGACCTCGAGTTCTGGGCCCTCGAACTCGCGAACCTGGCCGAAGGCTTCGAGGACGGACCTCCGCGGAGCGCCGAAGCGGAGGCGTTCCTGCGCCAAGGGTCGCGCTTCCGCCTCGGCCACCTGCTCACCGAACAGCCCCATCCGAAGACGTCGGACCTGAGCCGCGTCGTGGACCGGGACGTCGAGGAGGGGCTGGCCCTCCTGAACGCCGTCGACAGGGAGATCCCGGCCGCCTTCGCGCGCGCGGCCGAGTCGGGGGTCCTCGACCCCGCCGTCGACGCCGCGGCGGAGGCCCTGGCCGCGGGAGGCCGGATCTTCTTCACCGGATGCGGCGCGACCGGGAGGCTGAGCCTGCTCCTCGAATCGGCTTGGCGCGGGTTCTGGCGGCGCGCCGGCCGGGAGAACCCCGAGCTCGCCGCACGCGCGCGCGCGGTCTTCTCCTCGGACCCGGCGGAGCGCGTCTTCGGCGCGATGGCCGGCGGGGACTATGCGCTCATCCGGTCCGTCGAGCACTTCGAGGACGAGGAGTCCTTCGGGCGCGAGCAGGTGCGGGAGCTCGGCGTCGGGCCCGGCGACGTCCTCTTCGCCGTGACCGAGGGGGGGGAGACGACGCACGTCATCGGCACGGCCTGGGGGGCGCTCGAGCGCGGCGCGCGCGCCTTCTTCGTCTACAACAACCCCGACGAGGTGCTCCGCGGCGTCGAGCGCAGCGCTCGGGTGCTCGCGGAGGCGAGGATCCGGAAGATCGGCCTCGCGACCGGGCCGCAGGCGCTGACCGGCTCGACGCGGATGCAGGCGGCGAGCATCGACACGCTCGTCCTCGGATGCGTCCTCGAGGCGGCCCTCGGCCGAGTCCTCTCGAGGAGGCTCGGGCCGGCCGACCTCGCCGCGCTCGGCTTTCCTTCCCCCCCGGACGACATCCGGAGCGCGGCCCGCGCCTCGGCGCGGATCCCCGAGTGGGCCGCCGCGGCGATCCCGGCGCTCGCCCGGCTCGCCCGCCTCGAGGCGCGGACTTATCGGGAGGGAGGGAATCTCGACGCGCCGAGGGATCTCGACCCCGGCCGCGGCTTCACCCTCTACCTCGCGGGGGAGGAGTCGGCGCTCGTCCTCCTCACCGACACGACCGAGCGCTCCCCGACCTTCGCGCTCCCTCCCTTCCGGCCCGTCGACCGTCCCGAGGCGAAGGCGCCTCCGGCCTCGCTGATCCTCGAGGCCGCCACGAACGAGGAGGCCTGGCGCCGGCTCCTCGGGCGCGAGATCCGCGCCCTCGAGTGGCAGGTCCCGACCTACCGCCGGCTCCTCGGGGAGGAGGGGTTCGCCCGCTTCGGCGGCGCGGCGCCCGCGATCGGCCGCGAGGCCGTCCTCCGGTTCCGCATCGGCGGAGAGGGCGCGCTCGAGGAGAGGCCCCTCGGGCGCGGAAACCTCCTCGTCGCGGTGGGGATGGAGGAGGACCTCGAGGCGGCGCGACGGCCGGGCTCCCTAGTCGGGCGTGCGTTCGCGCGCGCGGGGGCCGAGGGAGCCGCGCGAGCCTGGATCGCGGTCTCCTCCCGAGGGCTCGCGCGAGCCGAGCTCCTCCCCCACGACGAGGCGGTCCTCGTCGAGGGCGTCCCCCGGAGCCCGCTCGACCTTCCCCGATCCCTCGTCCTCAAGCTCCTGCTCAACTCCCTCTCGACCGTCGTGATGGTCTCCCTCGGCCGGGTGCGGGGGAACTGGATGACCTACGTCCTGCCGACGAACGGCAAGCTCGTCGATCGGTCCGCCCGGATCACGGCCTCCCTCGCGGACCTCCCCTACGAGGAGGCCGTCCGCCTCGTCCTCTCCACGGCGGAGGAGACGAGAGAGGACCTCCGCGCGGGGCGAGGCCTCCCCCCCGTCGTGAACCTCGCGGTCGTCCGCGCCCGGCTCGGGGTGAGCACCCCGAAGGCGACGGCGCTCCTCTCCCTCCACCGCGGCCTCCTCGCCCCGACGCTCGGGGCGGCGGAGGCCTTCGCCGGGCTGGCGGCGCGGATCGTCGCGCGGACGCTCGAGGCCGTTCCTCCCGGAGAGAGGACGCGGCTCCTCGCCGAGCTACGGCGTGCCCTGCCCCTCCATGGCGACCTCGAAGGCGCGCTCGATCGGCGCCCCGAAGTCGCTCCTCGCCTGCTCGCGGGCCTCCAGTCGCTCGCGCCGCTCCCCGAGCCGTTCCGCTTCGCTTCGCTCCCCGGCGCCACGGGCCGGCGAAAGGCGTGACGGGAGGGGCGAGGCACGAGCGGGTCCGCGACCTCTTCCTGCGGCTCCTCGGCCTCGTCTTCCTCGACGCCTTCGTCTCCCTCGCGGTCCAGGTCCGGACCCTCCTCGGGGAGGACGGGCTCCTCCCGGCGGGGGAGTTCCTCGCCGCCGTCGCGCGGAGCCTCGGAGTCGAGCGATTCCACAGGGTGCCGACGATCTTCTGGATCGCGCACGGCGACGCCGTCCTGGTGACCTCCGCGTGGCTCGGGGCGGCCCTCTCGATTCCCCTCGTCCTCGGCCGCGCCCCGATCGCCCTCCGCATCGGCCTCTGGGCGCTCTACCTCTCCTTCGCCTCGATCGGGCAGGACTTCCTCTCGTTCCAGTGGGACAACCTCCTCCTCGAGGCCTCCTTCGTCTCGATCTTCATGGGCCGGCGCGGCCGGCCCCCCTCGGGGGCGGGGCTCTTCCTCGGACGCTGGCTCCTCTTCCGCCTCCTCTTCGAGTCGGGCGTCTCGAAGCTCGCCCTGGGGGATCCGACCTGGCGCGACGGGACGGCGATGGTCGCCTACTTCGAGACCGCCCAGATCCCGACCGCGCTCGGCTGGTGGGCCCACCAGCTTCCGGCGGGCGTGCTCCGGGCGAGCGCCTTCCTCTCCCTCTTCGCCGAGCTCGTCCTCCCCTTCGCGGTCTGGGCGCCGCGACCGGCGCGACTGGCCGCCCTCGCGGCGCTCCTCCCTTTCCAGCTCGGGATCCTCCTCACCGCGAACTACGGATTCTTCAACCACCTCTCGATCCTCCTCCACCTCTTCCTCCTCGAGGACCGCGACCTCGAGTGGGCCTCGGCGCGCCTGCGCGCGCTCCTGCGACGTCCCGCCGCGCCGGAGCTGCCCCCCCCGACCGAGCCTCCACCTCGCCCGCTCCTCCCGAGAATCGCGCTCCGGATACTCGCCGGTGCCGTCGTCCTCTGTTCCGTCGCCGATTTCGCGCTCGTCGTCCTGCGCCCTCGCCGGGAGCCGGTCCTCCCCTTCATTTACGCGGCCGCCGGGGAGATCCACGAGTTCTACGGCCCCTACCGGTCGGTGAACTCCTACCACCTCTTCGCGTCGATGACTCTCGAGCGGTACGAGGCGGTGATCGAGGGGACCGCGGACGGGAGGGAGTGGAGACCCTTCGAATTCCGGTGGAAGCCGGGCGACCCGAAGAGACGGCCTCCGTTCGTCGCGCCCCACCAGCCGCGCGTCGACTTCCAGCTCTGGTTCTTCCCCCTCGGCGGGAGGGCCGCCTACCTCGCGCGCCTGCTCGATTGGATCTGTGAGAAGCCGGACTCCGTGCGCGGCCTCTTCGATCCCGACCCGTTCCCTCAGGTTCCTCCGAAGGCGATCCGCCTCGGCCTCTGGAAGTACACCTTCACGGATCGGGCGCGGCGGCGGGAGACCGGCGAATGGTGGCACCGGACGTTCGTGCGCTACGTCGTCGAGAACCGCCGTTGCGGCGAGGGGCGTCCACGCTGACCCGCGCTTCGCGCGGAGGCTTGATCCGTTCCAGCCTCCCGGAGACTCTGCGGCGCGGGAACCCGCTCCGATCGTCGCCGTGTCTCGAAGCTCGTCCAAGGAAGCCCAATCCCCGCGGAGGCCCCCATGAGCCCGCGTCCGGTCGGAAGAACCAGCGCCTCCTTCATCGCCCTGGCTGCGTTCGCGATTCCTCCAAACGGCGGAGGCAAGCCGCGCGCCCGTGACCTCGGCGTCCCCTTCGACGGCACGCCGGGCTCCCTGAACGCGATCACCGACGTCGCGGGAGTCGAGGTCGGGCACGCCACGATCGTCTCGGGAGAAGGGAAGCTCGAGGTCGGGAAGGGCCCCGTCCGGACGGGCGTGACGGCGATCCTGCCCCGGGGGAAGAGGTCGGCGACCGATCCGGCGTTCGCCGGCTGGTTCTCCCTCAACGGGAACGGGGAGATGACCGGCACGACCTGGCTCGAGGAGTCGGGATTCCTCGAGGGGCCCGTCCTCCTCACGAACACCCACAGCGTCGGCGTCGTCCGCGACGCGGCCATCGCCTGGCGGGTGAAGCAGGGGGGGGCGGACGCGACGGGCTACTGGTGGTCGCTCCCGGTCGTCGCGGAGACCTGGGACGGCTACCTGAACGATATCAACGGATTCCACGTGAAGGCGGCCCACGCCATCGAGGCGCTGGAGGGGGCGCGCGGCGGCCCGGTCGCCGAGGGGAACGTCGGCGGCGGGACCGGGATGATCTGCCACGAGTTCAAGGGAGGGATCGGGACCGCCTCCCGCCGGCTCGACGCGAAGGCGGGGGGCCACACGGTCGGCGTCCTCGTCCAGGCGAACTACGGGCTGCGCCACCAGCTGCGCGTCGCGGGTGTCCCGGTCGGCGCGGAGATCCCCGAGGGCGCTCTCTGGAGCCGGGAGAACGGCTCGATCATCATCGTCGTGGCGACGGACGCGCCCCTCCTCCCCCATCAGCTGAAGCGGCTCGCGCGCCGCGCCTCCCTCGGCCTCGCCCGCCTCGGCAGCGTCTCGGGGAACGGCTCGGGCGACATCTTCCTCGCCTTCTCGACCGCGAACCCGGGCGCCGCGGCGACGGAGGGAATCACCTCCCTCCAGATGCTCCCGAACGACCGGACGAATCCGCTCTTCGAGGCGACGGTCGAGGCGACCGAGGAGGCGATCGTGAACGCCCTCGTCGCGGCCGAGACGATGGTCGGGATCGACGGGAGGAAGGTGGTCGCCCTCCCCCACGACCGGCTGCGCGAGGTCCTGCGCAAGTTCGGTCGCCTCGCCGGAACCCCCGGCAAGTAGGCCCGCCCGGGCGATGGGCGCGGCGCGGCGGCGTCAGGGTTTCGGCGCCGGAGGTGCCGGAGCCGGTTTCTTGCCGGGCCTCGAGGGGACCTTCGTCCCCGCGCCCGAGCAGTCGACGCAGGCGACTCCCTTGACGTAGCCCTTTCCCTGGCACGTGCTGCACATCTCGATCGTCATGGGGTCGATTCCCTCGTCCGGGGCGCGTCGCGGGGGATGAATGTGGCGAAGCGCGCCGCGAGTTCAAGAGGGCGGCTCCTCCTTGCCTCCCCCGCGGGTTCTTCTACCCTTCGCGACCGGCCTCTCTTCCCGAGCATGCCGACCCTCGACGACGTCCGGCGCGCGGCGAAGTCCCTCGCCGGCTCGGTCGACCGGACTCCCCTCGTGCGCTCGGAGGCGCTCTCGCGCGAGATCGGGGCCGAGGTGTTCCTCAAGCTCGAGAGCCTGCAGCGGACGGGGTCCTTCAAGGTCCGCGGGGCGACCTACGCGGTCTCCCGCCTCCCGCGGGACGCCCGCGCCCGCGGCGTCGTCACGATTTCGGCCGGCAACCATGGCCGCGGCCTCGCTCACGCGGCCGCCGCTGCGGGGATTCCCTGCACGGTCGTCATGCCCGCCGGAGCGAACCCGGTGAAAGTCGAGGCGACCCGCGCCCTCGGCGCCGAGATCGTCTTCGCGGCGAACGCGAACGAGGCCTTCGCCCTCGTCGACCGGATCTCGGCCGAGCGGGGGCTGCGGTTCGTCCCTCCCTTCGACGACGAGGACGTGATCGCGGCCCAGGGGACGGTCGCTCTCGAGATCCTCGAGGACCTCCCGAACGCCGATCTCCTCCTCGCTCCCGTCGGGGGAGGGGGCCTGATCGCGGGGAGCGCCCTCGTGGTCAAGTCGGCGGCTCCGAATTGCCGCGTCGTCGCCACCGAGCCCGCCGGCGCGGACAAGCTCCGCCGCGCGCTCGAGGCGGGGAAGGTCGTGAGGCTCGAGCGGGTCCAGACCGTCGCCGACGGCCTCGCCGCCCCCTTCACCGGCGAGAGGAACCTCCGGATCCTCCAGGGCCGGCTCGACGGCCTCGTCGTCCTCTCGGAGGAGGAGATCCTCGCGGGCCTGCGCTTCCTCCTCGAGCGGTGCCGGGTCCTCGCCGAGCCGGCGGGGGCCGCCTCCGCGGGCGCCCTCCTCACGCGCCGCGCGGGGGTGAAGCCCGGCGAGCGGGTCGTCGCGATCGTGAGCGGGGGGAACCTCGACCTCGCGCGGCTCCCCGAGTACCTCGGAAAGGGGTAGTGCCCCGTCGCGTCGTCGTCGTCGGCTGCGGGATCGTCGGAGCCTGCGCCGCCCTCGAGCTCGCCCGGAAGGGATTCGCCGTCACGGTCCTGGAGCGCCTCCCCGCCCCCGGCCGCGGCAGCACGCGCCGCTCCTCGGCGGTCATCCGCTGCCACTACGGCGAGCGCGAGGCGATCAAGCTCGCCCACGAGGGGCGCGCGACCTGGGAGGCGTGGGCCGAGCACCTCCGCCTCCGGAGGACCCGGGCCCGCTTCGTCCGCTCCGGCGTCCTCTTCCTCCTCAGGGAGGCCGCGGCCCGTCCGAGCGGCTCCGCGCTCGGGCTGAAGCCCGAGGCGAGCGGAGCGGACCTTCACCGGATCGTGCGCGGGCTGCGCGCCCTCGGCGTCGGCTGCGACCTGCTGCGGGGGCGCGCCCTCCGGGAGGCCTTCCCCTTCTTCGCCTTCACCGGGCCCGCCGAGGTCGGCCTGGTCGAGCCCGATTCCGGCTACGTCGCGGGCCCGCGCGAGGCCGTCCTCGACGCGGTCGAGTCCGCCGCCGCGGCCGGCGTCCGGTTCCGGTTCGGCGAGCGTCTCCTCGCCGTCGACACGACGGACGGCGATCCGCCGCGCATCCTCGGGGTCCGGACGACGAGGGGTCGGCTCCCCGCGGAGGCCCTCGTCAACGCCGCCGGCCCGTGGTCGGCCGAGGTGAACCTCCTCGCGCGCTGTCCCCTCCCGCTCGCGACCGTCCCGCTCGGGCAGACCGTCGTCGAGGTGGCGCTCGCCGGACCCCCGGAACCGCGCCTGCCCGCGATGATCGATCTCCGACACGGCTTCTACCTCCGACCCTCGCCGAGCGGCGTGCGCCTCGGAGGCGCGCTTCCCCGCGACCACCGCGACTTCCGGACGAAGCCGGACGAGCGGACCGACCCTCGAGCGCTCCGTGCTTTCGCGCGCGAGAAGGTCGCGGCGCTCCGCGCGCGCTGGCCGGGCGCGCGCGTCCGCGGGATGCACGCGAAGCCCGCGCTCTACGACTGGACCGCCGCCGACGGCTATCCCCTGATCGACCGGACGGACGTCGAGGGATACTTCGTCGCGATCGGGACGAGCGGGGCGTGGTTCAAGGGCGCGCCCGCGATCGGCCGGATTGTCGCCGACCTGGTCGAGGATCCCGGCACCCGCCGCGCGCGGCTCCCCCGCACCGGACACCTCCTCGACCTCCCGGTCCTCTCCCGTCGCCGCGCCCCGATCGGCTAGGGGCGCCGCTCAGGAGAAGTCGGCGACGACGGGGGCGTGATCGGAGGGCTTCCCCTCGCCCGTCGACTCCTTGCGCTCCTCCCGGTCGACGGTGACCTCGCGGCAGCGCTCGGCGAGGGGAGGGCTCCCGAGGAGGAGGTCGATCCGCAGCCCCCAGCCCCGGTGGAACGATCCCATCCGGTAGTCCCACCAGGTGAAGATCCCGGGCTCGGAGTGCTTCCGGCGCAGCAGGTCGACGAGCCCCCCGTCGCAGAGGGCCCGGAGCCTTCGGTGCTCCTCGGGATGGAAGAGGACCTGCCCGCGCCACCGCTCGGGGTCGTGCACGTCGCGGTCCTCGGGCGCGATGTTGAAGTCGCCGCAGACGAGGAGCGGCTTCGAGGGGTCGGTCGACTCGCGCAGCCACGCGGCGAGCCTCTCGAGCCAGCGCAGCTTGTAGGGGAACTTCGGGGAGTCGACCGACTCGCCGTTGGGGACGTAGACGTTGACGACGCGCACCCCCCCGACCGTCGCCGCGAGGAGCCTCGCCTGCTCGTCCCCCTCGGCGTCCGGGATCCCGCGCTGGACGTTCTCGACCTCCGACCGCGAGAGGATCGCGACGCCGTTGTAGGTCTTCTGCCCGTGGAGGGTCGCGCGGTAGCCCGCGGACTCGAACGGAGCGGAGGGAAACTCCGCGTCCGCGACCTTCGTCTCCTGGAGGCAGAGGACGTCGGGACGGTGGCGATCGAGGAAGGCGAGGCAGCGGGGGAGCCGAGTGCGGATCGAGTTGACGTTCCAGGTGACGATCCGCAACGGAGGAGGTTAGCTACCGGCGCGCGAAGGAGATCTCTCCCACCCCGGTCTTCGCTCTGACGCGTCCCGCGCCGCTCCCCAGCCTGCCCTCGCAGGTGGCGCTCGCGCCCACGCGATCGACGTGCACGCCGGCGGCGTTCTCGACGTCGATCTCGCCGACGCCGGCGTGGAGGAAGACCTCGCCGTCGAACGCGGCGGGGACCGCGACGGAGATCTCGCCGACGCCGGTCTCGCACTCGAGGGAGGTCGTCGGACCCTCCGCCTGGACCTCGACCGTGAGGTCCCCCACCCCCATCTTCGCGCGCCCGCCCCGCATCGACTCGGCGCGGACCTCGAGGTCCCCGACGCCGACGTCCGCCGAGACCTCGCCGAACGCGCCCGAGAGGGTGCCGTCCCCGACGCCTTGCCGGAGCTCGAGGTCGAGGCCGGGCGGCGCCGAGACGACGATCGACATCTTCCAGTCCTCCCGGTCCGGATCGTCGCGGTGGGCGTTCTCGACGATCACGGCGTCCCCCTCGACCTCGACGCGAAGGTCCTCGGGCCCGGCGGTCCGGAGCGTTCCGTCCTCGCGGTGGTAGACGACGGCCTTCGCCGTGACCGTCCCTTCGGCGTCCGTCCGGACGACCACGTCGCCGACCGTGTTCCGGACGACGAGCCGGCGGGCCTCGCCGACCTCGGTCCGCGCCTCGGTCTCCCCGATCCTCTCGAAGTCGGACTGGCGGATGATCCGGCAACCGGCGAGGAGCGCGAGGACCGGGACGAGGGGGGCGACGGGGAATCTCATGGGGACCTCCCTGGGGGGGACGGGCCGGATACGGGGCCCCGATCGGCTATTCGCGAGGGTGGGGATTGTAGAACGACGGCTCCCCGGCGGGGGTTCCTCCCGCCTCGCCGCTACCAGGGCAGGACCGAGGGGTAGAACTTCGGGAGGAACGCGCCGAGGAACTCCGCCCCGAGGAGCGCGAGGAAGGTGCCGGCGAGGAGGGCGGGGATCCGGTGGGACCGGCCGGGTCCCGCGACCTCCTCCAGCGTGGACACGGAGGCCACCGCGAACGGCGCGAGCACCGGGAAGAGGAAGCGGCCCTGCGCCTGGCCGTACCGCCATCCGAAGGAGGCGACGAAGGCGAGGAGGAGGACGACGCCCGTGTAGGCGGCGAGCGCCAGGGCGCGCCGTTCCCTGTCGGGGACGCGAACCTCCCGCGCGGCCCACCGCGCGAAGACGAGGAGGAGGAGGGCGCCGAGCGCGAAGAGGAGGGGGCGCAGGGCTTCGACTTCGACCTCGTTGTGGCGGCCGAAGGAGACCCAGAAAGTGCGCGCGGCGTAGCCCGCCTCCCACGTCGCCGCCTCGAGGGCGGGAGGCCGATCTGCCCAGGGGACGTTCGCGATCTCGTGCGGGAGGAGGCCGCCGTAAACGAGGAGGTTGCGCAGGTACCAGGGCGAGGCGAGGAGCGCCGCGCCGCACGCGACGCCGGCCGCCTCCGCCGATCCCCGCAGGCCTCCCCTCGCGACGAGGAGGCCGAGACCGACGACCGGGAGGAGGAAGGCGCCCGAGACCTTCGTCAGGAGCGCGGCGGCGAGGAGGAGGGTCGACACGAGCCGGTCGATCGGCCGCAGGCGAGGCGTCCGGACGGCGTGGCCGAGCCGCTCGAGCGCCAGCGTCGAGAGAAGGACGAGCAGGGCGTCGTTGTTGACGGCGGATCCGCTCGCCGCGAACGAGGGGTGGAACGCCAGGAAGGCCGCGACCCCCACGGGGAGGGAAGGCCGATCCGGGACCCAGGTCCGGACGAACCGGGCGCCGGCCGCGACGGTCAGGACGGAGAGGATCGCGTTGAGGACGCGGACCGCGTAGAGGGCGCGGTCCCCCCCACCGGCGATCGAGTGGAGCGGCGCGGCGAGGATGTAGAAGAGCGGCGGCTGGTAGTACTCGTAGCGGTCTCCCTCGCCGGTGCGCTCCGTCTGGACGGGGAGACGCCGCTCCTCGGCGAGGTAGCGCACGAACTCGGCGTGGGCCCGCTCGTCGGGGGCCTCCCCGGGCGGGACCGCCGCCGCGAGGAAGAGGCGCAGGAGGATCGCGCCGAGGAGGACGCGGCGGAGCCCGCTCACCCGGAGTCGAGCCAGGCCGGCCCGCGTCCGCTCCGCCGCAGCAGCGCGTCGCGCAGCGCGGCGAGCTGGGCGCGGGCGCGGACGAGGTCGCGGCGGTCCCTCCCCTTGAGATAGCCCGCCGCGTAGTAGGCCGCCCCCGCGACCAGGTTCTTCCAGAGGTAGCGGGGGAGGAAGCGGAGCCCCGTCCCGCGCGGGGCGTGACGGGCGAGGAAGCGGGGGAGGTTGCGGGCGTAGTAGTAGAGGAAGTAGGGGCTCTTCGTGAGGGAGAGGGAGCTCCCTTCCCGGTGCGAGGCGAGGGGCTCGGCGAGGATGGAGACGCGGAAGCCCGCCCGGAGCATCCGCGTGCACCAGTCCACCTCCTCGAGGTAGAGGAAGTAGGCGGGATCCATCACCCCCACGCGAAGGACGGCCTGCGCCCGGACGAGCATCGCGCAACCGGGGATCCAGTCGACGTCGAGGACCCCCCCTTCCTCCCCCGGGCGCGGCCGGCGGATGTCGGTGCGCCCGCGGATCCAGTCGACCGTCCCGCCGGCGTAGAGGATGTGCTCGGGCCGCTCCGCCGAGAGGACGTAGGGGCCGATCGCCGCGATCCTCTCGTCGGCCTCCGCCGCGGCGACGAGCCGGGAGATCGCGGAGGGGGCGACCGTGGCGTCGCTGTTCACGAGGAAGACGAACGCCGCCCCCCCGGCGACGGCCTCGAGGAGGGCGGGATTGTTCCCGCCGGCGTAGCCGAGGTTGGCGCCGTTCGCGCGGACCCGGACCGTCCCGATCCCCTCCCGCAGCCGCGCGAGGGCCTCGGGGCGCGAGTCGTTGTCCGCGACGACGACCTCGTGGGAGGGGTAGTCGGAGCGCAGGAGGGAGGCGACGCACGCCGCCGTCTCCGCGGGCTGGTTCCAGTGGACGACGACGCTGACGACGCGGCCGCCGCTCATCGCCGGGTCGAGGCGGGACGTCGCAGGAGGACCGACACTTCCCCCAGGATCTCGCGCTGCGTCCCGGGCATGAAGAGCCGTCCCGCGAGGAGGTAGGCGACGACGCCCAGGCCGACCCGGGCCGCGAGCCTCCCGAGCGGGCCCGGCCCCGGACCGAGGAGCGAGCCGGCGAGGAGGACGAGCCCCGCCATCGCGACCGCCGAGGCGAAGGGGCCGGAGAGGTCGAGGAGGATCTCGCGCGCCGAGACCCCGGCGATCCCCGCGGCGGCCCGCAGGGCGATCGAGGTCGCGACGAGGGCGGCGAGGACGCCCGCGGCCGCCGCGCCGGGGAGCCCGAAGGCCGGGACGCCGAGGAACAGCCCCCCGAGGAGGACGACGAGCATCGCCCCCTGTCCCACGGTCACCATGTGGGGACGGCCGGCCGAGAAGATCACCGGATGGCTCACCCGCTCGAAGGAGAGGACGAGGCCGAAGAGGCACAGGATCTGGAGCGGGACGATCGCTCCGTCCCACTTCCCCGGATCGCCGGCGGGATTGAGGACGGCGCGGACGAAGTCGGGAGCGACCGCGGCGAGGCCGAGCGTCAGGGGGAAGACGATCGCGCCCGTCGCCCGGAGCGTCGCGCGCCAGCCCGCGCGCCGGGCGGCGGGGTTGGCCTGCCGCCGGGCGAAGGCGGGGTAGAGCGTCTCCGAGAGGAGCTGCGCGACCTCGGCCACCGCCCAGGTGCCGTAGACATAGGCCTGGCGGAAGTCCCCGAGCGCGGCCACTCCGAGGAGCTTCCCGAGGATGGGGTTCGCGACGTTCCCGTTCGCGAAGAAGAGGAGGTCCGCGGCGAGGACGAACCGGCCGAACCCGAACAGCTCCCGCGCGACCTCGCGGTCGAATCTCAGCCGTGGCCTCCAGGGGGAGAAGGCGGCGTAGCACGCCCAGGTCGCGAGGTTCCCCGCCACGACTCCAACGACGAAGCTCCAGACCCCCGCGCCGGAGATCGCGGCGAGGAGGATTCCCGCGCCCTTCGCCGCCTCCCCGGCGAACTGGGCGAACCGCGTGCGGCCGTGCCGATAGTCCCGATAGAGCCGGACGCTCGGGACGAAGAAGAGCCCGGAGGCGACCGTCGGCACGAGGATCGCCCACACGAGCGGAGCGACGAGCGGCTGGCCCGTGAACGAGGCCCAGAACGGCGCCAGGGCGGCGAGGATCGCCCCGGAGACGAGGAGCGCCCCCAGGCGCATGGTGAAGGCGGTCTCGAGGGTCGCCGGGTCGTCGCGCTGGCGCTGGACGACGGCCGCGGCGAGCCCCAGCTCGCTGAATCGCGCGAAGAACCCCGTCAGCACCGAGGCGATCGCGAACAGCCCGAAGTCCTCCCGCGACAGGACGCGCGCGAGGACGATGGCCACGGCCCAGTTGAGGATCCAGGAGAGGCCCTTCCAGAGCCCCGCGAGCCCGAGGTTCGAGACCGCCGCCCGGCGCAGGCCCGCGCCGGCGTGAGGCGAGCCGGCCGACGCGGCGGGGGCGCTCACGGGGAGACCGCGAGGCGCCGTCCCGCCTCGGACGCCGGCCGGGGCGCGGGACCTGGCCCGCCGAGGAGACCTCCCTCGGCGAGGCGGCTCAGGACCTCCCCCGCCCTCGCCTCCCAGGAGTTCCGGCGCGCGAACGCGCGCCCGCGCTCGACCTCCCCGGGATCGCGCCGCGCGAGGGCCTCCTCGATCGCGCGCTCGAACGCCTCGGGCCCCGTGGCCACCCGGACGAACTCGCGGACCCGCTCCGCGCCCGAGGCCTCCGTCGCCACCACCGGCCGGCCCGCAGCGAGGTACTCGTAGAACTTGATCGCGTCGGCGTCGCGCGTCGCCTCGTCGCGCCGGAACGGGACGAGGCAGACGTCCATGCCGCGGTAGAGGCCCGGGATCTCCGAGGCGGGCCGCGGCCCGAGTCGGCGGACGTTCGGGAGCCCGAAGAACGCCTCCCCCGCCCCGCCGAGGCGGCGCTCGGGGCCGACGAACGCGAAGGTCCACTGCGGCCGGCGGCGGGCGAGCGCCTCGAGGAGCGGGAAATCGAGGCGCGGCGAGAGGAATCCGACGAAGCCGAGGACGGGACGCGGCAGTCCGGCGAGCTCCTCCGCCGCGGGCACCGTCCCCTCGGCGGCCGCCTCGAAGAACTCGGGATCCGTCGCGTTCGGGAGGAGGAAGGAGGCCGGGTTGAGGGCCGCCGCCCGCGCGCGAAGACCCGGGGAGACGGCGAAGACGACGTCCGCGCGCCGGAGCCACTCCTGCGTCCAGAGGCGGGTGACGTCCCGCTCGGAGGGAGACGCGAACGCCTCCCAGTCGTCGGACCAGTGGAAGACCGTTCCCCGGACGGGAGCCGCGGCCTCGAGGAGCCGGGGCTCGAAGGGCCGGTTCACCCAGAAGAGCGGCTCGCGGACCCCGAGGCGGCGCAGGGCGCGCCGGAAACCGGAGCGGAGCAGCGCGCGGTCGAGAGCCCCGAGCGCTCCCCAGCGCCCGGCGAACGGGACGCGGTGCACGGGAGTCCAGACCCCGATCTCCCGGGCCGGAAAGGAAAGGCCCCCGCGCAACGCCCGCGAGCGGGCCTCCGCCTCTCCCGGTTCGGGACGCTCGAGGGGCTCGAGGAGCCTCGAGAGCCACGCCTCGGGCTCGACGAAGAGCACTCTCCCGACCTCCGGCCGGGCGGCCAGGCGGCGCATCAGCCGGTGGATGTTCTTCTCGTAGGCCCCCCAAGGGTCGTAGGAGAAGCAGACGAGGGGAGCCTGCCCGATCCCGCCCGCTCCGCCCCGTCCCTTCTCCGGCGCGTCCCGCCCCGATCCGACTGCGCCCGCCATGGGGAGGCGCTTAGTATATCGACGACCGGCCCGCGCCCGACTCCGATGAGCGAATCCCGACCCCGCTCGGTGCGCGACGCCGCGGTCGCGGGGGCGTGGGTCGGAGGCGGCTTCGGCCTCGTCGAGGCGTGGCGGCTTTGCGCCCAGCCTCCCGCCCCGCTCCCGGGCCGAGGGGCGGTCGTCGCCCTCCTCCCCGCGCTCGTCCTCTGGCTCCACTGCGCCGCCGGGGCGAGCGGACTCTCGCTCGCGAGGCTCCTCGCGACCCTCTTCCGAACGACTCCGGGCCTCTCCGCGTGGTTCGCGATCGGCGCCGGCCTCGTCGCGGGCGGAGCGCGCCTCGCCGCCCTCCTCGCGCAGAGCGCTCGCCCCGCGGCGTGGACGGCGGGCCTCGAGGTCCTCGCGGTCGCCGGCGCCTGCGGAATCGCGGCGAGCGCCCTCGGCCCACGCCTCGTCCTCGGGCCCGTCGGCTCTCGCCCCCTCCTTCTCGCCTGCACTCTCACCGCCGCCGCCCTCTGGGGAGGGATCGCGACCTCGCTCCGCGCGGGCCGGATCTGGGGACCGGACTCCGTCCCCCGCCTCGAGGCGCGCGATCCCGCGAGCGGCCCCAACGTCCTCCTCCTCACCGTCGACACCCTGCGGGCGGACGCCCTCGGATGCTACGGGAACGGCGGCGCCCGGACGCCCTACCTCGACGGGCTCGCGTCCCGCGCCGTCCTCTTCGAGAGCGCGCACGCGGCCTCCCCCTGGACCCTCGCCTCGCTGACCGCCCTCTTCACCTCGAGGTTTCCCTCGGAGTGCGGAACCGGACGGACGGGCGAGGAGGAGGGGCGCGTCCTCGAACGCTTCCTGCTCCGCCGACCGCCCCGCTCGAGGGAAGGGGGCTCGCTCCCCGGCGTCCTCGCGCGGGCGGGCTACGCGACGGAGGCGCAGGTCACGAACGTGTGGTGCGAGGCGCGCTTCGGACTGGACGACGGGTTCGCCCGCTACCGGCGGCTCGACCGCCCCGGGTGGATGGCGCACCTGCAACCCCTCCACCTCGCGCGCCTCGTCCGACGGCTGCGTTCCGATCCGGACGGGGATGCGGCCCGGGCTCGCCCCGTCACCGACGCTGCGATCGCCTCGATCGATCGGCTGCGAGACCGCCGGTTCTTCCTCTGGGTCCACTACCTCGACCCCCATCTCCCCTACGACGCGCCCGGCTCCGCCCGGCCCGTCCCGCTCTCCTTCCTCGAGGACGTGCGCGTGGGTCGGGTCGCCCCCGCCTCGGCCCTCCCCCGCGCCCGCGAGGCCTACGCGGAGGAGGTCTCCTACGCGGACCGGGAGATCGGCCGGCTCCTCGCCCACCTGCGGGCGAGGGACCTCGAGAGGGAGACGCTCGTCGTCCTCACCTCCGACCACGGCGAGGAGTTCGGCGAGCACGGCGGCTTCGAACACGGGCATTCGCTGCACGACGAGGTCCTCCGCGTCCCCCTCCTCCTCGCCTTCCCGGGAGGTCGCCACGCGGGCCGGCGCGTGGCGCCGACGGTGAGCCTGCTCGACCTCGCCCCGACGATCCGCGCGGTCGCGGGACTCCCCCCGGATCCCGGAGCGGAAGGCGCCTCTCTCCTTCCCCTCCTCGAGGAGGCCGGCGCGCCGGCTCCTCGGACCGCCTTCTCCGAGAGCCTCCTCTACGGGGAGGAGGCGAAGTCGCTCCGGACGGAGCGCTGGAGGCTGATCCTCCGCCACGGGGAGTCCGAACCCCTCGTCCTCGACTACGCCCGGGATCCGGCCGGCGAACGCGCGGACCGGACCGAGGACCCCGACGTGCACGGACTCCGCGACCGGCTCCTCGAGTGGGCGCGGCGCATGCGCGGGGAGGCCCTGAAGGTCGAGGCGCATCGCGCCGCCGACCCCGGGGACGCCGAGACCGAACGCAGCCTCCGCGCGCTCGGCTACCTGCGGTGAGGGGTCGGCTCGCGGCGATCCTCCGCGGGTCCACCCTCGCCTTCTGGGTCCTCCTCGCCGGCCGGCTCGCCTGGGCGCTTCTCCGGTTTCGCGCTCCCTCCGAGCCCGCCTGGCTCGTCGTCCTCGACCGGACGGAACGGGACGCGCTGCGTCTCGCGCTCCTCGCTCTCCCCGCCGGCGCCGCCCTCTCCTTCCTCGGCAGGGGAGGGTCCGCCGGAGCGCGCCGGTGGCGATTCCCGTTCGCGGCGGCGCTCCTCCTCCTCGCCGGATTCCCCCTCTTCCGGCTCCGTTCCCCGCGACCCTTCGTGGACGTCACCGAGGGGTCCGGCATCGGCGCGCCGCCCGACCTCGTCGGCGACGCCTTCGACGCCGCCTGCGCCGACGTCGACGGGGACGGGGATCCCGACCTCCTCGTCAACGCGCACAACCTGCGCGACCTGGCCCTCTACCGGAACGAGGGGAGGATGCGCTTCCGCGACGTCGCCCGCGAGACGGGGCTCGTGCCGGAGCCCGGCGTGAGCGCGATCCTGGGCAAGCCGAGGGATCCGCCTCCGGAGGGAGGGTTCGACGTCTACCACGACCCGCCTCGCGGAGAGTCGTCGCCCGGGAAGTGGCGCGTGCGATGGCGCTCCGGCGAGTGGCGCCGGAGCTTCGAGGGGTGGATCGAGACCAACTCGACGATCCTCGGCGCTTCGGCGACCGGCGCGCGCCTGCAAGCGGCAGCGGACGGGCGTTCCGTGCGCTTCGACTCGCAAGGGCCCGCGGCCGGAGGGGTGCTCGAGTTCGGGACGAAGTTTCTCGAGGGGACCTACCGCTTCGAGTTCCGTGTCGACGGACGCCCCGAATTCGAGCGCGTGCGGATCGGACCGTCCGGGATCCGTCCGGCGGGCACGCCGATCCTCATCGTCCTCGGAGATCCCCACGGGACCGCGTTCGGGGACGCCGACGCCGACGGGGACGCCGACCTCTACGTCGCGCAGGGCGCGATGGGGGGGGATCTGCGTCCGCCGATGGAGCCCAAGTCGGATCAGTTCTTCCGGAACGACAAGGGCCGCTTCCGGGAGTCCGCGGCGAAGGCGCGGATCTCGAGCCCCTACGGCCGCGGCCGCTGCGCCGCCTGGCTCGATCTCGACCGGGACGGTCTCTCCGATCTCTTCGTCGGGAACCTCCGCCAGCCCGCGCTCCTCCTCCGGGGCCGCGGGGACGGGAGCTTCGCCGACGAGGCGTCGGCGAGAGGGGTGGCGCTCGAGGGGGCGTCGGCCTTCCGCTGGTTCGACGTGGAGGGGGACGGGGACCTCGACCTGCTCACCCTCGTCCCCCTCGCGCTCTACCGGAACGAGGGGGACCGCTTCGAGGAGGTCCCCGACGCCGCGGGCCTGCCCCGCGGCGCCTTCGCCGATCGGGCGGCGCAGGGGCTCTTCCCCGAGGTCTCCGCCTCCTTCGCCGATGTCGACCAGGACGGCGACCAGGACCTCTACCTCGCAGGCCCGCGGCCGGAGGGGAGCCGGCTCTTCGAACGACGAGGACCCTCCTTCGCCGACGTCACGGACCGGAGCGGACTGCCGGAAGGAGCGCGCCACGCCGCTTTCGCCGACTACGACAACGACGGTCGGGTCGACCTCTACCTGGTGGGGCAGACGGGGCCGAACCGCCTCTTCCGGAACGAAGGGGGAGGACGATTCGCCGATCGGACGCGGGCGTGCGGTCTCGCGCTCGACGGCTCGGTCGGGCGAACGGCTCTCTGGTTCGACGCCGACGGAGACGGATCGCTCGACCTCCTCGTGCTCGACCGGACGGAGCGGCGCCCGTGGGACGCCCTCTTCGATCCCTCCGGCCCGCACCGGCTCTTCCGGAACGGCGCCGGCCGATCCAACCGCTGGATCGAGGTCTCGCTGCGCGCCCGCCGCAGCGGCGCGGGGGGACTCGGAGCGCGGGTGCGCGTCGCCACGGACAACGGCGAGCAGATCCAGGTCGCCGGAGACCGGTGGCTCACCGTCTACGGACAGAGTCTCGCGCCCCTCCACTTCGGCTTGGGGTCCGCCGGCCGAGTGCGCGCTCTCGAGGTGTCCTGGCCCTCCGGAGGGCGCAGTCTTCTCTCCGACCTGCCCGTCGATCGCAGGGTCGAGATCGAGGAACCCTGACCTCCCCCCCCTTGTCCGACCTCTCCCCGGGTCTATTCTCGCTCACGCCAAGCGCCTAGGAGTCTCCCATGAGAGAATTTCGGGTCTCGCTGCCCAACCGGCCCGGAGAGCTCGCGCGGCTGGCCGAGATCTTCTCGACGAAGGAGATCAACCTGAAGTCGGTCGCTGTCGTCGCCGAGGGAAACCGGGCGATCGCCTGCCTGGTCGCCGAGAACGTCACGGCCATGCGCGACACGCTCCAGGAGTCTCGCATCCCCTTCGCCGAGGCCGAGCTCCTGACCGAGCTCGTCGAGAACGAGCCGGGCGTCATCGCCGGGCTCGCGGCGAGGCTCGCCGGAGCCGAGGTGAACATCGAGTCGCTCTACGTCCTCGCGCGCGACTCCGACCTGACCGAGCTCGGCCTCACGGTCAACGACCCGAAGAAGGCGAAGAAGGCGCTCGGGCACTGAGCGAGGGGCCCTCCCTCCTCCCCGGCGCCGCGTCCCTCATCCCTTCCCTTCCCCGAGGATCTGCTCGAGCGTGCGCCTGCGCAGGGGATGGCGCTCGAGCCGCAGGGCCCGGCCGGCGAGCTCTCGCGCCTCGGTCCGCCGGTCCTGACCCTCGAGGAGCTCCGCGAGTCCCTCGAGCGCGGAGAGGTGCTCGGGATCCCGCGCGAGGGCGCGACGATACTCCTCCTCCGCTCCCGCGAGATCCCCGCGGACGACGCGCAGGGAGGCGAGGTCGTGGTGCAGGTCGGCGGCCTCGGGCCGCAGGTCCCGCGCGGCGCGGAGCTCCTCCTCCGCCTCCGCGAGGAGGCGCGCGTCCGCGGGGGCGCCCGCGATCGCCTTGCGGTAGAGCGCGGTCCCGAGCGCCCGACGTCCCTCCGCATCGCCGGGGGCGATCGCGGCGAAGCGGCGCAGCCCGACGAGGGCCTCCTCCACGTCCCCGATCCGGAGCCGCGCCCTCGCGGAGTGGAAGAGCGCGTCGAGGTCGCCGGGCGCGCGCGTAGACAGCCGGTCGTAGACCGCGATCGCCGCCCGCTCCTCCCCGAGCGACTCGTGCAGGCGCGCCTTCAGGCGCAGGGCCTCGCCCCGGTCCGGCTCGCGGAGGAGGGCGGCGTCGACGGTCTCGATCGCCGCGCGCGCAAAGCCCTCCGAGGCGAGCGAGCTCGCGCGCGCGAGGTGGGCCTCGACGGGCGCCGGGGCGGCCGGCGCCGGAGGGACCGGTCGGACCTCCGGAGCCGCGCAGGCGGGCGCGAGGAGCAGGAGGAATCCGGCCCGGACGAATCGGGACGCGGACCTGGTCTCGATCGGCATGGCGGGGGGAGCCGGGAGGACTCGGACGGGGGCGCGCCGCCGGTTTCGGGCCGATATGGTATCCATCCCCGCTCTCCCCGCCCCTGCCCGACCGCCGTCACCCCACCCGCGCCGTGCGCGCCGTCTTCTTCGACGCCGGGAACACGCTCTTCCGCGAGAAGCCCCTGCGCTGGGAGATCTACGCCTCCGTCGCCCGCGAGTTCGGCCTGCCGGGCGAGGTCGAGCGCGTACGGGCCGAGATGATCCGCGCCCACGACGCCCTCCCGCAGCGGGTCGACGGCCACTTCCGCTACACGAGCGGGTGGTTCCGGGCCTACATCGCCCAGGTCTTCCGGCCGCTCGGGGCGCCGGAGGGCCAGCTCCCCGCGATCGAGGAGCGGCTCTCCGCGACCTTCCGGGACCGCCGGACGTTCCACATCTTCCCCGAGGTCAAGTCGGTCACGCGGACGCTCCGCGAGCGGGGGCTCACCCTCGGGATCATCTCGAACTGGAGCCCGCGGCTCCCCCGGCTCCTCGGGGAGCTATCCCTGGAGGACCGCTTCGACTTCACCGTCTGCTCGGCGATCGAGGAGGTCGAGAAGCCCGACCCCGAGATCTTCGGCCGGGCGCTCGCCCGCGCCGGCGTCGAGCCGGCCGAGTCGATCCACGTCGGGGACTCCGTGGAGAAGGACGTCGAGGGGGCGCGCGCGGTCGGGATCGTCCCGGCCCTGGTCGAGAGGGAGGGACCGTGCGGCCTCGACGGGGACACCGCCGACGCCCACCTCTGCCCGCCCGCGCCGGGGGACGGCCCCTTCGCGCGCCTCCACGACCTGCGGGGGCTCCTCCCCCTGATCGACGGGCGGGACGCGTGAATCCGGCGGAGCTCGAGAGCCTCGAGCGCGAGATCGACGCGCTCCGGGGGAAGGTCGACGCCCTGCGCGCCGAGGTGGGCCGGGTCTTCCTCGGGCACGAGGACCTCGTCGAGCAGGCGGTCCTCGCCCTCCTCGCCGGGGGCCACTGTCTGCTCGAGGGGGTGCCGGGCCTCGGGAAGACGCTCCTCGTGCGGGCCCTGGCGCGGGCGCTCGACCTCCGGTACGC